>NZ_VPEG01000044.1:0-17193 GCF_013417275.1 Acinetobacter sp. YH16038
TCCTTGTATGTGCTGCGACTGACGGTCCAATGCCACAAACTCGTGAACACATCCTGCTTTCTCGTCAGGTAGGTGTACCTTACATCGTTGTATTCTTGAACAAATGCGACCTTGTAGACGACGAAGAGCTTCTTGAACTGGTTGAAATGGAAGTTCGTGAACTTCTTTCTACTTACGACTTCCCAGGTGATGACACTCCTGTAATCCGTGGTTCAGCACTTGCTGCACTGAACGGTGAGGCTGGTCAATACGGTGAAGACGCAGTTGTAGCTCTTGTTGAAGCGCTTGACTCTTACATCCCAGAACCAGAACGTGCAATCGACCAAGCATTCTTGATGCCAATCGAAGATGTATTCTCAATTTCTGGCCGTGGTACAGTTGTAACTGGCCGTGTTGAAACTGGTATCATCAAAGTTGGTGAAGAAGTTGAAATCGTGGGTATCAAAGACACAGTTAAGACTACTGTAACTGGCGTTGAAATGTTCCGTAAACTTCTTGACGAAGGCCGTGCTGGTGAGAACTGTGGTATCTTGCTTCGTGGTACTAAACGTGAAGACGTACAACGTGGTCAAGTACTTGCTAAACCAGGTTCTATCAAACCGCACACTAAATTCGATGCAGAAGTATACGTACTTTCTAAAGACGAAGGTGGTCGTCACACTCCATTCCTTAACGGTTACCGTCCACAGTTCTACTTCCGTACAACTGACGTAACTGGCGCGATTTCTTTGAAAGAAGGCGTTGAAATGGTTATGCCTGGTGACAACGTAGAAATGTCAGTAGAACTGATCCACCCAATCGCAATGGACCCAGGTCTACGTTTTGCGATCCGTGAGGGTGGTCGTACAGTTGGTGCTGGTGTAGTTGCTAAAGTAACTGCATAATCGCTGATTGTGTGAAAAAAGCGTCCCTTTGGGACGCTTTTTTTATATCTGTAAATTCAACCTACTCATTTTCAAGTATATTTAAATTGTCTAACAATATATTTACAAGCTGTCCTTAAGTGATATTTCACTGACCTTATCTGCCCTTATGTGAAAAATTCAACGCAGTAATATAACTATAAGAATTTTAATAATTAGATTTCAGCTCTATATAGAACTGATGGGAGTAAGTGTATGAATGCTCAAGTGAAAATTACCAACCGTGCAGGTGCAAGTTTTCCGGTACGTCGTATGAGTTTTGATTTTGATCAGGTGTCAGAATACTGGATGAATGGTTCAGCAGGACTGACTCACTTTATGACTGCACTCTCTGCACTATTCCCGGCAGGCGAAAAATTCTTTATTGATTCTGTTCGCGCTGTACGTCAGCACCCAGCAATTAAAGACAATGAAGCATTGCAAAAAGAAATTTCTGCCTTTATTGGTCAGGAAGCCATGCATACCCAGGAACATGTTGGCTTTAATGCCTCAGCGCAACGCCATGGCCATGACGTTGATACGCTAGATCATTATACTGACCGAGTCATTCAAACTGCACGCAAAATCTTTGCGGCAGTCGGTAAGCCAGTTGGTATTACCCAGGAAATGGTCGACCTCACTGCGACGACTGCACTAGAACATTTTACTGCGACCATTGCATCTCAATTACTGACCAATCAGCCTATTCAGGAACTGATGAAAGATGACACCATGAAAACCATGTGGCTCTGGCATGCAATTGAAGAGAATGAACATAAGGCCGTGGCCTATGATGTATTCGAAGGTGTTTTCGGTAAAGGTTTAAAATCTTATCTACTGCGTACCACTTCACTGGTTGCAGCGATGGTCACACTGTTCTTTGTACAAAGCTATTTCGTATTGCGTTTATTGAAACAGGACCGTCAGTTAAGTCTTGAATCCTTGAAAGAAATTTATACTTATGGTTATAGTCCATCCAAAGGAATTATTACTGGTATGGGCAAAGAAATGCTGATGTACTTTAAACCTGGTTTCCATCCAAATGATCACGATACCCACAGTTTGTTGCAAAGCTGGAAACAAAAACTGGGCCTTTAATTTGAAACTAGATTAAAAGACTGAAGAGCAACCTAAGTTGCTCTTTTTTTTGCTCGATTTTTTAAATAAAGTTTCTATAATGCGGAGGTTAATTCTAGATAAGATGAACGAAGATGATTCGTTTGATGCAAGCTGCGGATGTGCCAGCTGTTGCCAAGATTGAAACCAAAGTACAATCCCATCCCTGGACCTTTAAACAATTTGAAGATGCTGTTACTGCTTATCAAAGCACTGTGATTGAACAAGCAGGGCAAGTCGTAGGGTTCTGCATCTTACAGCCGGTGCTGGATGAAGCCAATTTATTACTGATGGCAATTGATCCTGCGCAACAGGGCAAAGGTTTAGGTTATCAGTTGCTAGATGCCTCAATTGCATTATTGAAAAATAGTCCAGTACAAATCTTTCTGGAAGTACGGGAAAGCAATACTGCTGCAATTAAACTGTATGAAAAAACCGGTTTTCATCAGATTGATCTGCGCAAGAACTATTATCCGAATTCGAATGGCACTCGGGAACATGCCATTATTATGGTGAAGTCCTGTACTGATGATTTTGCCAGCCTGTTTAAATAATATTCCAGCTCTTATTTGACGACTAAATTACTTGATGATGGGATTATTCCATCCGCTAGGCAAGGTCGTCATCAAGGAGTTTCCCAGATGTTCAATCTCCACAGGGGTAAGGGTGCGGTTTAATCGGCGCCATTGCCCGTCAATCAATAATTCAAGTGGCAGGTATTGAGACTTGTAGTTCATTTTGGCTGAATGTGGCACCCAGTAGCCCAGATAAACAAACTGTAAGCCAAGTTTTTGAGTGTGCTCAATCTGTTTCAGAATCGCAAAGGCACCAAGGGAACGGCGGTTCTCATCAGGATCAAAGAAAGTATACACCGCTGAAACGCCATCATCGAGCAGGTCACAGGTCGATACGCTGATCAGACGGTCATCTTTCCATAATTCCAGAAAGAAACTATCGGTACAGCTTTGCAGTAAAAACTTTTCGAACTGGTCACGGCTAGGTGGATACATATCACCATCTGCATGACGTTCATTAATATAACGTTCATAGAGGGCGTAATGTATATCTGTGGCCTGTTCAGGATGGGTAATTTTAACCGTCAAATCCTGATTACGTTTCCAGGCTTTTTTTTGCGAGCTGTTCATTTGGAATTCATGAACAGGAATACGTGAAGATAAACATTGACGGCACAGGTGGCATTCAGGCCGATAGACAAAATCACCACTACGACGGAAACCGGTACGAGAAAGCTCGGACAGCGTCACTACATCAATACGGTGCGCTGGATCAAGAAAAACCATGCGCGCGGACTTGTTGGGCAGATAGCTACAGTCATGCGGCGGCGTAATATAATACTGTAAATCGTTCAGTAGGGACTGTGGTTGATAAGAGTTCATAACAAGTGCCCTCTGTTATTTTCATTCACTTAATCGCGCAGACTGCGCTATTGTTTTACTTGAAAATACACCGTCTTGATACTTTTTCCAATTGATCGCAGGCTGTTTTATCACATCTTGTAACGATTTAAGATATGTATGGCGAGAAATTGTACAGGCACCTAGACTCATCAAGTGATCATTCACCAATTGACAGTCAATCCAGGGCAGCTGATTTTCTCTGCCAATCAGCATCAGGGCATAGAAAGCCATTTTAGAAACATCAGTCTGGGTGTTAAACATGGATTCACCGAAACAGCCCTTGCCGATAGTCACCCCATAGAGTCCACCTACTAGGCGATCTTCATCCCAAACCTCAATACTATAACCATAACCCGCATTAAACAGGTCGCAATAACCTTGAATGATCTCTTCACTAATCCAGGTCTCATCTGCATAAGCGCGAGGCAATGAGCAGGAACGGATGACTCTTTCAAAAGCATGATTCACCGTAATTTTATAATCCTGTTTTTTCATGCTTCGAAGCAGGGATTTACTTGGATGATAATCTTCTGGCCGAATAATACAGCGTGGTTCCGGACTCCACCAGCAGATCGGATCACCTTCAGAAAACCAGGGGAAGAGACCATGGGTATAGGCCTCATACAAAGTAGAAGGGGAGAGGTCTGCACCGATACAAATCAGGCCTTCACCCTCAAGATCTGCTTCTTCAGGATTGGGGAAAATGTACTGTGAAGGAGGAAGAAGATGCATGCAGAACCCTGATCTTGAAATAGACTGTTTTTATCATACATAAAAAAACCGCCCATGATGGACGGTCTTTTTATTTTCGCTGCTTAGTCTAATTTACCCATTGCATCGAGATATTTTTCTGCATCCAGTGCCGCCATACAGCCTGAACCTGCAGAAGTAATCGCCTGACGGTAGATACTGTCTGCGATATCGCCTGCAGCGAATACACCCGGGATAGAGGTTTGGGTGGCATTCCCTGCGGTACCACTTTGAACCTGAATATAACCATCACGCAGTTCTAGCTGGCCTTCGAACATAGTGCTATTTGGTTTATGACCAATAGCAACAAATAGACCTGATACTTCAACGTCCTGAGTTGAATCATCTTGAGTTGATTTTAAACGTACCGCAGTGACGCCAGTGGTATCACCCAACACTTCTTCTACCTGATGATTCCAGATAATGCTGATTTTGCCTTCTTTTTCTTTTTCAAAAAGATGGTCTTGCAGGATTTTTTCAGAACGTAACGTATCACGACGGTGAACTAGAGTCACGTGAGAAGCGATGTTAGAAAGATATAATGCTTCTTCAACAGCGGTATTACCACCGCCCACAACCATCACTTTTTGTTCTTTATAGAAGAAACCGTCACAGGTTGCACAAGCGCTCACGCCTTGACCCATAAATGCAGCTTCTGATTCCAGACCCAGGTATTGCGCAGTTGCACCAGTACAAATGATCAGGGCATCACAAGTGAACTCTTCCATATCTCCTTTCAGGACGAATGGACGAACGTTAAGGTCAACTTCATTGATATGATCATAAACAATTTCAGTACCAAAACGTTCTGCATGAGCCTGCATACGTTCCATTAAAGCTGGACCAGTCAGACCTTCAGGATCGCCAGGCCAGTTATCTACTTCAGTCGTTGTGGTTAATTGACCACCCAGTTGCAGACCTGCAATCAGGGTCGGTTTTAAGTTTGCACGCGCTGCATAGACTGCTGCGCTATAGCCAGCAGGGCCAGAACCTAAAATAATCAGTCGTGAGTGACGTGCGCTCATTCGCTGTATCCTTTTTTATTTAGAAATTTATTGAATTATACGTGAAACTGTATAACAGTGGTGTGAGATTAAAGTCGATATTATTGATCATCGAAATCGATTTGGGCTATATAGAAGAAGTACACAATAATGCATCTTTTTTGATGCAACAGGTGCATAATATGCATTTTATTGCGACGCTTTTTTTGAAGCATACCAGCAAAAGAATATTCATGAAGAATTGGTTACAGGACAGTATATGACAGCGGTGTCGAGTGCCTATGCACAGCGCTTAGTAATGACATTATTTTTAGTCTCATTTGGGATTTATCTGTTTCTTGCAACAGTGACCTATACACCATTTGATCCGGGGTGGATGCATATCTCTAGTGATACGCAGACAGTTTCAAATGCCAGTGGGGTTGCAGGGGCCTGGATTTCAGACCTGTTATTTGGTTTTCTCGGTTGGGCAAGCCTGCTGATCCCTGTGTATCTGTTTATGGAAGCAATCCAGGTCTGGTGGCCGCGCAGCTTCCTGAACCGTCCATTCCGCTATGCTGCCCAATTCTTCCTGTTATTGACTACATCGGCGTTGCTGTTCCTGTTCTGGCAAGTTCCAGCCGATACGCTGGATAATTCTTCAGGCGGGATCATTGGCTATGAACTGGGCCAAAGTCTTGAACAATTACTAACTGTCTATGGCGCAGCTTTTTTCTTGCTGGTGCTTTGGGTGGTTCTGTTTACCTTGGCATTTGGTGTGAAATGGAACAAGACCTGGAGCAGTCTCAAGGCAACACCTGCTTATCTGCAAGACCTGTTCTATCGTAATGTACCAGAAGGTATGTCTGATTTTGACCGTACCGCACCTGTAATTAAAAAAGAAGCGGTAAAAGCAGCTGCCAAAAAAGTGACAGTACCAGTCACTGCCGCACCTGAGCATGATCTGGTAGAAGTCGACCCTGTAGTTCGCGATCATGTCGCTGAACGCCTGTTTGAGGATTTTGCAGATAAAGAATCGCACCAGCCTCACCACTATGAAGAAGATATTTCTGAACCTGTACAGACATCAGCTTCAGAACCTGTTCAGGAACAAGCACCGCGAACAGTAGAGCCGGATCGTGTGGTGGCAACAGGGGAGGTGTGGCGTGCGTTACATTCCAATGAAGACCAGCGTCACAAGCAGGATATCGATGCTTTGCTTAAAGCTGCAGAAGAAGAGCAAGCTGATTTTTCTCCTGATGCATTTGCAGCTGCGTCAACGAATCACAATGCTCATGAAGTGACATCATCATCTACCGCCAAGAATAATCTGGACTGGGATGATGATGAAATTTTTGATGAGTTATTGGCCGCAGTCCCGCAAGGTAAAACCGCAACGGATGTGCATAGCCCGTTCAATTCAGCAGCAGCTGAAAAATCCCTCAGAATTGTAGAAGATGCTGGAACAATCAGCTCAACTGCGGCTGCTCCACTTATGGCTGCACATGCGATTAAAAATACCAGCCTGGAAGCGGACTTTGAGGATCTGGACGATTTATTGGTTGAAGCTGATGAACCAAAACCTGCACCTGTACGTGCATCAAGTTATGCCCAATCTTCTGCTTTTGTTCAGGCACCGATTCAGCGTGTAGAGACAGCAGCTCAAACCGCAGCGACCAATGCAGCAGTTCGGGAAGCATTGTCCAAAGAAGAATTTATTGAAGCTTGGCATGAAACTGCCGGTAAGCCTCAGGATGAAGACGAGTTTGACTTCGATGCGCCACTGACCGATGCCGCTGGTCGTCCAATGTCACGTGCCATGCAGGTCGCTGAGCGCCGTAAAGACCTGTCACCATTGCCGGGTCTGGAATTGCTGGATAAAGTCGATCCGAACAAAAAAGTGAATTTCACTGAAGAGCAATTATCCCGTTTATCAGAACTTCTGGAAATCAAGCTTCAGGAATTTAACGTTAAAGCCAAAGTGGTCGAGGCTCAGCCAGGCCCAGTCGTGACCCGTTTTGAACTGGACCTTGCGCCTGGTGTGAAAGCTTCCAAAGTCACTAATATTTCACGTGACTTGGCCCGTTCGATGTCAATGGCTTCAGTACGTGTAGTCGAAGTTATTCCAGGTAAGCCTTATATCGGCATTGAAGTTCCGAACAGTAGCCGTGAAATGGTGCGTTTGATTGAACTGGTACAGATTCCAAAATTCAATGATCCAGATGGCATTTTGTCGATGGCCATGGGTAAGGATATTTCGGGCAATCCGGTGATTACTGAACTGGGTAAAGCACCGCATATGCTGGTAGCAGGGACTACGGGTTCTGGTAAGTCGGTGGCGGTTAACTCGATGATTCTATCGATGCTATTGAAGTACACACCAGACCAGTTACGCCTGATCCTGATCGATCCGAAACAGCTTGAATTGGCCAACTATAACGATATTCCACACCTGTTAACCCCAGTTGTGACCGATATGAAAGATGCAGTCAGTGCCTTGAACTGGTGTGTGAATGAAATGGAACGTCGTTACAAACTGATGTCTTTCCTGAAAATTCGTAAGCTCAGCGACTATAACCGTAAGGTAGAAGAGGCGCTTGCCAATGGTGAAGAGCTATTTGACCCAACCTGGAAAGCGAGTGAATCAGTCGCTGGTGAGCGCGCGCCGCGCTTAACGCCATTGCCATCGATTGTGATTGTTGCCGATGAGTTTGCAGATATGATTATGCAGGTCGGTAAAAAAGCCGAAGAAATGATTACCCGTCTGGCACAGAAATCCCGTGCTGCCGGTATTCACCTCCTGCTGGCCACTCAGCGTCCATCGGTAGATGTCATCACCGGTCTAATTAAGGCCAATATTCCAACACGTGTCGCACTTCGTGTGAACTCGAAAATCGACTCACGTACCATTCTCGATGCAGGTGGTGCAGAAGATCTGCTCGGTCATGGTGATATGCTGTTCCTTGGCCCGGGTAAAATTGAGCCGGAGCGCGTACACGGTGCCTTTATTGCCGATGATGAAGTGAACCGGATCTGTGATGCATGGCGTGAACGTGGGGCGCCTAACTATGTGGATGAGATCCTGACTCCATTTGATGAAGAACCGTCTAGTCGCGGCTTTGAGGATGGTGGAGATGGTGGATCTGATCGAGATGCGCTGTATGATCAGTGTGTGGCTTTTGTTTTGGAAACCCGCAAAGCATCAACTTCATCTTTGCAGCGTAAGTTCAGTCTGGGTTATAACCGTGCTGCACGGATCATTGACCAGATGGAAGAAAATGGTATTGTCAGCTCAATGGGTGCCAATGGGAAGCGTGAGATCTTGGTTTAAATCCAGAATCTCTAGCGATTAAAAAAGCCTGCTTTAAGCAGGCTTTTTTATGCATTACAACTTATGCAAATTTTTCTAATACTGCGAGGAACTCGGCACTTTGACGCGGATAAGTGGCAATCACGTCATGAATGCGCTGTCCTTCCGGATTGGTGGCGTTAAGATCGCGGCCATCTGCGACAAATTTGGTTAGCAGGCGCTCATAGTCAAAAGGACGCATATGCTTGAATGCATGATAAAGCACATGAAAATCTGCATTGACGCCTGCAGGAGGAAGCTGATTCAGGTAGGCATATACACGCTCATCTGACCATTCTTCGTTAAAGGTCGCTGGTTGAGATAATGCCATCGCAATCTCCTTGATGTAATTCTTCGGCATGAAAAAAGGCAAAATATGAGTTCGCAAGAGGCAAAGTCTTATCATGCACTTTGTCTATTCGAAGTATCACTTCACGTTTTGAGATGAGGTAAAAAAAATACTAATTACTATCAAGTCTACGCGAAGCCAAGCTTCTGGTCTTGCGTCTCAACAAAGCGGCGCTTTGTTGAGGCTCATATTTTGCCTTGAATCAATTTACTTGACTAATCAAAATTCAGATTATCGCTCTTCAGGTAAATTGATATTCATTTCAAGCATTTCAATGTTTGCTTCAGAACGTACCTGCATCTGAATGTGCTGTTCATCAACCCCGCGGACGTAGCGATTGACCACTTGCATGATCTCTGTCTTCATCTGGTCAATTTTATCCTGACTCAAACGGCGCCCCAAACCCTGTTCAGAAGCAACAATGACTTTCAAACGGTCTTTCGCGGTTTGTGCGCTTGATGGTTTATCCTCGCTACTAAAAAGTTTACTCCAGAATCCAGCCATGTTTACGCTCCAAATAATCGTGCTAACCAGCCCTTAGGTTTTACTTCAATATGACGGTAAGGACGCTCTTCACCCAGGAAACGTGCTACAAGGTCATCATAAGCCTGACCTGCGGCAGATTCGGTAAAGTGAATCACTGGTTTACCTTCATTCGATGCCTGTAGAACGCTTGGACACTCAGGAATAACACCTAAGGTTGGAACACGTAAAATATCTTTAGAAATATCGTCAATCGTTAACATTTCCTGTTTATCGGCACGTTCCGGATTGAAACGGGTAATACACAGGTGTTTACGGATGCGACCTTCGTTTTGTTCTACTTTTTTAGTTTTACTATCTAACATGCCAATGATGCGGTCAGAGTCACGTACTGAAGAAATTTCAGGGTTAGTCACAATGATAGCTTCATCTGCATGGTACATGGCTAAAATGGCACCACGTTCAATACCTGCAGGTGAGTCACACACGATATAATCAAATTCCTGTGAAAGCTCATCCATTACACGTTCTACGCCTTCATCAGTTAAAGCATCTTTATCACGTGTTTGTGAAGCAGGTAAAATATATAAATTTTCAATATCTTTATCGCGAATCAGTGCTTGTTGTAATCGTGCTTCGTTATTGAGAACATTTACAAAATCATATACTACACGGCGTTCACAGCCCATAATCAAATCAAGGTTACGCAAGCCTACATCAAAATCGATTACCACAGTTTTGTGGCCACGTAGGGCTAAACCTGTTGCAAAAGATGCACTTGTTGTAGTCTTACCTACGCCACCTTTGCCTGATGTTACGACAACAATTTTCGCCACCGAATCCACTCCTGTTATGGTTCAAATCCCCTATAAAATGGGGTTTTTGGTGTTTATTTATACATTAAAATTGTAGAGCTTCAAATACAAGCTCTTGTTGATCATTCAAGTAAATATGCACGGGTTTTTTCACAACATTCGGTGGAATGTCGTCGGCCACACAGTAAGTACCTGCAATAGAAATCAGTTCGGCCTCCAGCGCATGACAGAAAATACGCGCTGCAGTATTGCCACCCGCACCTGCAATCACACGGCCACGCGCGCTGCCATAAATATGGATATTGCCTGAAGCAATCACTTCTGAACCACTGTTTATTCCGGCCGTAATAATAATGTCACCCTGATTCTGCGCAATGCATTGGCCGGTACGCAGAATTTCATCGTGATAAGAAGTCACATGCGCGACGATCGGTGCTGCATCAGCTTTTTCATCGTCAGCAGCAGATTCGGATTTGACTTCCATGACCTGTTCTTTGGTCGCCTTAATTTCCTGTAACTGACGGTCTGGTGGCAGAACAGGGAACTGAATCGCACGAGCCTGATCCCCCAGAATCCCTTCAGTCACTGCCATAGGCTGAACTTCGAGATCAATCAGTAACTGGATCAGGGCAATCAGTTCCTGGTCGACTGAACTTTCAATTACCGCCAATGTGCCTGGCGGAAAAGCCGCTTGTAATTTTGGTTTCAGTTGCTGGCGGATTGCATCATGATCATTGGTATCGAGGCTAATGCGTAGCGCATTGACCATTCTGCCTTTTATCCGTATGTCAGCCATAATTTTTCCTTAATACTTCTGACTTGCTGTTTTATGTCGAAGCAATGTTGTAAATAGTGCAAATCCTAGAACAAATTCCGTTAATTCTCTAGCGATCCAAGTTATTTTTTTATACGAATAGAATCCACTTATCTTAGCTGATTCCACAAATGAAAACTCATCTATCGATTGAGCCCTGATTTTGTTCGTGTTCTTCTAAAATCTGTTGCCACTGTTTTACTTTGACCTGTTTTTGAATGGCTTCAAGTGTTTCAAAAACAGCCGATTCGACTAATTTATCAATATGTGGATTATGTTCAATCTGAATCTGGCTAATCTTATCTGAAATCATGGCAAAAGTCGGGTTTTCTTGTGATCCACTATGTGTAAAAGGATCGATCAGGCCTTGAGTGATATTTTCTCCCAGACGTTGACCAATACTCTGGATCTGGCGTTCCAGCCGTCCACCCACAATGGGAATCAGACGCAGAAGCTGGGTGAGCTCAGGTGTATCTTCAATGGCCTGATTGACGACTTGCCCGACATTTTTTGAAATCATGAAGCGCTGTGCCTGTAATTCCTTGCCCAAAGACTCTTGCAAGATATCTGTCAAAGCAACAGCCAGTAATTTACGGTGATGTTCCACCAAATCATCAATTAATTGTTTATGTGATGTGCTGGTGCTGAGTTCACGTTTAATGCCATCCAGTACCGTCAATACTACACGGCTCGAAAGTTCTTCCATCAGCAGGTTATAGTAGAAATTACCCCGTCTATACCAGCTTGCCGGTATGACTTTGTATCCATGGCTATGCAGGTTGTAGCCAATCGCGACTGCACGTAATAAACGCAGAAAACGTAGCTGGGGGATGATGGATAAAATTTCATACCAGTGCACAAAGGGAAAGAACCACCAGCGGGCATGGTGGCGCATAACAATGGCAATGAACCAGCGAACGATGAGCTCAATAATCAGGAAGGTGGTAAACCATCCCTCGGTAATCATTACCCAGGGACGTAATTCACTCTTATAAAACTGTAAGACATCAGGCAGACGAATAAAGTCAAACAACCAGTGCCCAAAATCGCTCATCAGAATGGCATTGGCACAGAGACAGAACAAATTGATGATGATGACAACCATCATGAAAATGTCGTAAATCAGTGCAATTTTCCAGCCCCAGGTACCTTTGCGAATAAACTTAAATGAGCTGGACACGAGGTCCGGATTGTCGTTCTTCATAGTCTCTCTGGCAAATGTCAGGCAGAAGCAGAAATCAGGCTCTGCTGCATTTGCTCAATTAATTGGTCTTTTTCAGTCCAGATCTGGTCTACCCATTGCTGGAAACGTGCACGGTAATCTGCATCATCTTCATAATTGCCGCCGAGTACCCAGTCCGGAATGTCAATTTTTCTTAAGTTCACGGCAATACGCGGGACTTCGCCTAACCAGAATTCCCCATAACCTGGCACACCGTCAGGATAAACAATAGTCATATCCACCAGTGCATCAATTTTGTCTCCCAGAATGTTCAGTGCCAGCGCAAGACCGCCCGCCTTAGGCTTCAACAAATGCTTATAAGGCGATTTTTGCTGTTCATGCTTTTCTGGGGTAAAACGTGTACCTTCCAGATAATTCAGCAAGGTAAATGGCTGGCTAACCAGTTGTTCACATGCCTTACGTGCTTCTTCCATATCCCGGTATTTCAGGGCAGGGTTTTTGGCAATCTGTTCTTTGCTATGCCGTTTCATCATCGGGAAGCCCAGAATTTTAAAGGCTTGACCTACAAATGGAATAAAAATTAGTTCCCATTTTGTAAAGAAGCGGGTGAGAGGCATACGTG
Organism: Acinetobacter sp. YH16038; assembly: GCF_013417275.1. Lineage (NCBI taxonomy): Bacteria > Pseudomonadati > Pseudomonadota > Gammaproteobacteria > Moraxellales > Moraxellaceae > Acinetobacter > Acinetobacter sp. YH16038. Next base: position 12,785 of record NZ_VPEG01000044.1, read on the forward strand.
TTAAACCGAAATACTGGTTTACCGTGGTATCCACCCAGCTCTGATGATTACAGGTCATTAAATAACGCCCCTGCATGTTAAGATCCAGAGATTCATCAATGCTGATTTGCCATTCGGTATTTTTCAGGACATTGTCAATCAACCAGTTATTTACGCTTAACCAGCTATTGGTAATCTTGATATTGGTTTCATCAATCTTAGAAGATTTCTTAAAAAGTTTGGTCAGCCCCAAAGCTAGTACGGGTGGCCCATGGAAAAAAGTACTGCCAGTCATAACGGATGTCACCGTGAGGCCACAGGTAAGTTTTTTAAAAGTCGTTTGTTGCTTGCTTTTAGATGACATATAAAAACAGTCCCAGAGAATAATCGTCTAAATTTCATCACATTTTGAACAATATAGAGGGAGTTGAGCGAATAGAAAAGTCCGATCGTTAAACTATGAAGAAACTATGATGAAATTCAGGAAATTGGTTACACATAAACATTATAAAATATTACTAAAAGATTTATTATTAACAAAAATTCAATGGTTATCCCATTATTTTTAAATCATTATCTGACCTAAGATACAAATTACACTACAAAGGAGGCATGCAATGCGTGCACTATTAATTTCAGCAGCTGTAGCAGGGGCAGTAGCACTTACAGGTTGTCAAACTACTGGCAATAACCTGGGTGGTGTTGAGTACGACAAAACAGCTTTGGGTACAGTAATTGGTGCTGCTGCAGGTTATGGTATTTCTAAAAGTAATGCCAATACTAGCCGTCAAAACAACCGTGCAGCTGCAATTGGTGCAGTACTTGGTGGTGCAGCGGGTGTTTACCTTGACAATAAAGAGAAAAAATTACGCCAGGCAACTGCAGGTACAGGCGTAGACGTTAACCGTAATCCAGACGGTTCAATCAACTTGGTAATGCCTGGTGCGATTACATTTGACACTAACAAGTCAAACATCAAACCAAACTTCTATGCAACATTGAATAAAGTTGCCCAAGTTCTGACTGAAGACAGCCAAAGCGGTATCTTGGTAACTGGTTATACAGACAGCACTGGTAATGACTCAATCAACATTCCATTGTCTCAAGCACGTGCACAATCTGTTGCGAACTACCTTGCTGGTCAAGGCGTAGCACGTACTCGTATCAATGCACAAGGTCTTGGTTCAGCGAACCCGATCGCAGACAACTCAACTGCGGCTGGTAAAGAACAAAACCGTCGTGTTGAAATTGCAGTATATGCCGTTCAGTAATCACTGATTTTGCAGAAAAACCACCTTCGGGTGGTTTTTTTTATGTCTGAAAGATGACGCAGGAAAATGAATTTTCAATTAGGCATCTGGGCATGAGATGACTATAATCGGAGCCGAATCTAGAAGAGGAAGCCATATGTCACTCGCCAGTCAGTTAAATGACAAGCAACTTGAAGCCATGAAATATACTCAAGGACCCTTGTTAGTACTTGCCGGAGCGGGTTCAGGCAAGACCTCGGTAATTACAAGAAAAATCGCGTACTTGGTCAAGCATTGCGGGATTCCGGCTCACCGGATTACGGCAATGACCTTTACCAACAAGGCGGCACGTGAAATGAAAGAGCGTGTCACCAAATTGCTGACCCGAGAAGAAGCCAAAGGCCTTTCAGTCTCGACCTTCCATACTTTTGGTCTAAATTTATTACGTTTAGAGCTCAAACACACACCGCTAAAAAATAATTTCTCGATTCTGGATGCCGATGACTGTAAGCGGATTCTGATGGATCTGATGCATCGCGATAATCTTTCAGGTGCAGAAAGCAAAGAACTGATTGCTAAAGCCATGAAGGTGATTTCGGACTGGAAAAACGATCTGATTCCACCAGAACAGGCTCACACGACTTGTGAAACCCCGGAAGATGTTCAGTTCGCGCATTTATACCAACTTTATGAGCGTAATCTGCGTGCCTATAACGCTGTAGACTTTGATGACCTGATTGTGATGCCAACGCGCCTGCTGCAGGAAAATGCGGAAGTTCGCGATAAATGGCAAAACCGCGTGCGTTATCTGCTGGTGGACGAATATCAGGATACCAACACTGCACAGTATATTCTGGTGAAATTACTGGTCGGGGTCATGGGCCAGTTCACTGCGGTAGGGGATGATGATCAGTCGATTTATGCCTGGCGTGGTGCCAAGCCAGAAAATATGGCACTGTTACAACAGGATTTCCCGAATCTGAAAGTGATCAAGCTGGAACAGAACTATCGTTCCACTAGCCGTATTCTGAAAGCTGCCAATACCGTGATTGGCAACAACCCGCATATCTTTGATAAAAAGCTCTGGTCAGATAAAGGTCACGGTGAAGTGATTCGGGTTATCACTTGTCGTAATGATGATGATGAAGCAGAACGCGTAGTGAAAGACCTGATCACGCATAAGCTGATGAATGGTAAAAATTGGAAAGATTACGCGATTCTGTATCGTGGTAATTTCCAGGCACGTATTCTGGAAACTCAGCTGCGCCAGATGCAGATTCCTTACAAGCTCTCTGGTGGTCAGTCTTTCTTTGCGCGTGCAGAGATCAAGGACATCATGAGTTACCTGCGTCTGATCATTAACCCGGAAGATGACAGTGCTTTCCTGCGGATTATTAATACGCCGAAACGTGCGATTGGCCCGGTGACGCTGGAAAAACTCGGTCTGTTTGCCCAGGAAAATAATCTGTCACTACTGTCAGCAGCAGGTGATCAACGTCTGACCATGGTCATTCCAAAGAAAGCGACCACACAACTGGCAGAATTTTCAGATTTCATTAATAACTTTACCCGTAACTTGCTGGAAGACGATGAACCTGTACCAATCATCCGTCAGATGATGGTGGAAGCGGGCTATATTGACTATATCAAGGAATCCGCAGCGACACCGGCACAGGAAAAAACTAAGCTCGATAATATTGAAGTGCTCTACAGCAGTATTCAGAGCCTGATCAATCGTGCTGAAGATGTTGATGAGAAAAATATCGAAAGTGTCATCCGTAAGATGGTGCTCCTCGATATGCTGGAACAGCAGCAGGAAGAAGAAGATACCGATAAGGTTAACCTTCTGACCTTGCATGCATCCAAAGGTCTGGAATTCCCTTATGTCTACTTAATCGGACTGGAAGAAGAAATTCTGCCACATAAGAACTCGATTGCTGCCGAAACAGTCGAGGAAGAACGCCGTCTAATGTACGTGGGGATTACTCGTGCGCGTCAGGGCTTGACTATTACCTTAGCGGAACAGCGTAAGGCGGGTGGACAGATGAAGCAGATGACCCCAAGCCGCTTCCTGGATGAGCTGCCAGAAGATGAACTGGAGTGGTTAGGCCGCAAGAAAAAACTTGCAGGCAATATTGATCCAAAACAGCAGGCTCAGCATTATCTGGATAATTTACGTGCCTTGATTAAACGGTAAAAGTAACAGAACGCTACGATTTTGATTCTTTAAATTTTTTGATATTAAACAACAGGAATAAATACATGAAAGTTCAGGTGAAAGTCCTTGATTCACGTCTAGGTCAGGAATGGCCATTGCCGACTTATGCAACGACTGGCTCAGCAGGACTCGATCTTCGTGCATGTGTCAATGAAACGACTGTGATTGAACCAGGTCAAACGGTTTTAGTGAAAACTGGTTTGGCAATTTATATTGAAGATCCAGCATTTGCTGGCTTGATTCTGCCACGTTCTGGTTTAGGTCATAAACATGGGATCGTTTTAGGTAACCTGGTTGGCTTGATCGATTCAGATTATCAAGGCGAGCTGATGGTTTCTGTATGGAACCGCAGTCAGACGGCATTTAGCCTGGAACCTGGTGAGCGTTTAGCCCAATATGTATTAGTCCCTGTGGTACAGGCCGAATTTGATCTGGTGAATGAGTTTGAAGCAACCGAGCGTGGCGCGGGCGGTTTCGGTCATACTGGTAAAAACTAAAATTAAAGGATGACTTAACTTGGATGTTTTGAGTTAAGTCATCTTTTTTTAGAGTTTTAATCATAAAAACAATAAAAAAATGACAGAGCTATTTAATAAACTTTATTCTTGAATTTTATTTCAATGAAAAATATTTAAATAAATTTTTAGTATCATTTAAATAGAAAAATAAAATCATTCAGAATTTAAGAAAATAGATGATAAATAATGCAAGAAGTCATTTTTAGTTGGGTTTATTTATTTTACTAGGGTGTGTTGACACTTTTAGCTTAAAAAAATAGCGAAGTAGTAAAATCAAATCGCCAAACCCAATTTTACTATTCGCTATGCCTCGTACCATGCTGACAGATCAACACTGGCAAAAGTTGAAAGTTATTCTGCGTAATTTATCCATTCACCACAACTCAAATTTACGCAATTTTATTGAAGCTATTCTCTATAGAATTAGAACAGGCTGTCCGTGGC
>NZ_VPEG01000045.1:0-16294 GCF_013417275.1 Acinetobacter sp. YH16038
TAGAGGAATAGCTACTCGATATGACAAGCTGAAAAGAAATTATCAAAGTTCTGTTGCTTTAGCCTGTATATTTTTATGGCTACCTTTATAGGGTTAATTATGAACAGTAAGTGTCAACAGACCCTAAATAAACCGAATTTAATCCCTCCCAACCTCCCTTTAATAAAGGGAGGAGTTTTAGGCACAAAAAAACCTCCATATGGAGGTTTTTTTACTATTCAGGAATTAATGTACAAACATATCCATAAAGTCACGGATTTCCTGAATGGCAGTATCTGTATCGGTCGTTAACCAGGTCGGCTCAAAGAAACCGGCATAATGCTCGATCCGATCCGCAGGCACAACTAGACGTACCGGACAATCTTCTTCCAGTAGGCGCCATGGAATAATCGGAACGTCATTATCTAGCCAGGCCGCAACATTCCGTACATCAATGACCATGGCATTAATGCAGTCCGGAAAAGGCATTACCGACATTTCTTCAGTACGGCGGCGGAAATATTCCAGATCTTGCCAGCGTAGCATAAAGCTCGGTTTGCTAAATTCAATGATTCCAATCAGATGCTGATCACGAGTGTAGTGCAAAGCACATTGATGTGTGACGTCAGTGTCAAGATCAAGCGATACACTCTGTTGACGGTACGCCATAAAACTCGGGTGCATGAAAAATAAGGTGGATAATTATAACGTATTTTGCGCAAAGTAGCAGATATATTGAAAAACGGTATTTTTACAGCATGTTTTAGCCCACTTAAAATGTGCTTAAAATTTAATAAAATCATAGTGGTATATTGTTTATTTTATAGACAATTCAATTCCTGATAAATCAGCTAAAAACTGCCAGTATCAATTGTCTCGGAAGAGAGTTTCTAACCATAAGACCATAGTATGTTCAGGCTAGAAAATGCCTTTTTTTGAAACTAATACCAAGTTCATCAGACTCATACATATAACTTACATCCATTCACTATCTCACCATCTTTTGTCACAGAAGCTGTGATAACTGCTTGTTATGATAAAAATCTACTTATGAATAAGAAAGAGTGAGAATGGTCATGGTTGATGATTTTAATAAAAAACCACCTTTGCATGATCAGGCAGCAATTACGCAGAAGAAGCGCATTCCTGTCTATATCCTGATTTTGGTCGGTATCTTTTTACTGGCAGTCCTGTTCTATATGTTTGCAGATGTGAAGCCAGATGCGCCTGCGACCCAGCCTAATACACCAGTACCAGCGACTGAAGCCCCTGCCAATAATGGTAGTCCGGCGGCTACTCCAGGCGGTGAAAGCAATGAAGCAATGGCTACTGCAGATGATGCGATGACAGAAGCAACAGCCACTGTAGGCGAAATGTCACAAGATACAGCAGAAGCCACTGCAACTGATGCTCAACAGGCCACCCAATAATTGGAATTATTAAAAAAAGCTCTGGTTCATGACTAGGGCTTTTTTGCAATAGGTGGTGATGTTTTTCAAAGTTCTGTATCTCCAGGCAAGCTAAGCACAGGAAGTTCAAGCTTTATAAGCAATCGGAAAGAGCTGAAGATTTCAAAAATAAGCTCGTGAATTCAGATAAATAGCGTAATAACAAAGAGGGCAGAAAACATGAATGATTATATGAGAGGCCCACGTGGTGGCTATGATGCCATGTACTACTGGGATCAGTTTCATCCAATTCTTAGTGCAATTGCCATATTAGTCCTAGGTTGGATTATTGCATTACTCGTCTCGGCAGGTGTTAAAAAAATCTTGCAAAAACTAGGGACCAATACACACTTAAATGCAGCGACAGGACATCGCTCTAATGTCGAGAGTATTATCGCTCGTGTTGTGTTCTGGATTATTCTGATTATTGCGGTCATCGGTGCACTTAACGTACTGAATCTGACCGCAGTGAGTGGACCGTTCAGTAATATGATCCAGCAGTTCCTGCTCTTTATTCCACAATTGCTGGCGGCTATTGCTGTGGCCTTTGTCGGGTGGATTGTGGCGAATCTGGTCAAAGTCGGCTTGCAAAAAATGCTTGATCGCACCCAGCTGGATGAAAAGCTGAGTGCCGAAGTCGGTGTCAGCCCGATTAGCCAAAATATCAGTGAAATTGTTTACTGGCTGATTTTACTGCTGTTCTTGCCAATTGTCTTGTCGATTCTAGGTCTACACGGTTTATTACTACCTGTGCAGAACATGCTGACGGATGTCGTAAGTTATCTGCCTAATATCTTCATTGCTGCAGTTATTGTATTTGTCGGATACATTCTGGCAAAAATTGTTCGCGGTATTGTCGAAGGTTTGCTCAACAGCTTGAATATTCAACATCAAGCTGAGAAAGTCGGCATTTTCAAAAACTCGAATGTCGCTCAACTGATTGGTTCATTCATCTTCGCAGTTGTAATTATTACGTCATTAATCATTGCATTTGAAGCACTGGGTATCGAAGCAATTTCTCAACCAGCAACTGCAATGCTGTATGAGATCATGAATGCCATTCCAAATATCATTGCTGCTGCACTGATTCTGATTCTGGCTTATGTGGTGTCTAGACTGGTAGCACGTCTGGTGACTGAAGTCGTTGCCGGAACAGGCGTAGATGAGGTTCCAGCTAAACTGGATCTGCAACGCTTCCTAGGCAAAACCAAACTATCAAGTCTGGTGGGTTATCTGATTGTACTGTTCACTATGCTATTTGCGGTTTCTGAAGCAGCCGACCGTTTAGGCTTTGAACAGGTGAGTGGCCTGATTGCGATGTTCATCTACTTTGGTGCAAACATCCTGCTAGGTGCTGTGATCCTGGTGATCGGCTTCTGGCTGGCCAATGTAGTTGCTAATATTGTGCAACGTGGTGAATACAACAGTTCACGCTGGTTAGCGAACCTGGTTCGTGTATTGATCATGGGTCTGGTCATTGCGATGGGGCTACGTGCCATGGGCATTGCTGACTCGATCGTAAATCTGGCCTTCGGTTTAACTCTGGGTGCTGTTGCAGTGGCCTTTGCCTTGGCCTTTGGTTTGGGTGGCCGTCAACCAGCAGAACGTGTACTGACTGATTTGATCGATAAAGCTAAACGAGAAGCTAAAGAACCGAATCCTTTGAAAAATGAAACTAATATCATGACTTCAGGCTTAGGTGCTGATGTCAGTGGTACTACAGGTGCAGGCAGTTCAACTACAGGAGAAAATATTGTGCCGAAGCAAGATCGATCACAAGATGACAATGCGCCAATGCGTACCAATTTATCCAATAGTACGCCAGCGACCTTAACTACTGCACCACAGGATGATGAAGCTTCAGGTGTAGATCAGGTGACACCAGATGTAGATCAGGCTGTGCCGGATTCGCTTCAAGTTGATCCAACTCATCCACCAGCGAATAATCCATTTGGTTCTACAGGTGAAGAAGAACCGGATGTCGATAGTCATCCAAAAAAAGATGACCCGAATTAACCTGTTTTATTTAAACAAAATCGGCCACGCTTGAGTGGTCGATTTTTTTAATCCTGAGGAAATCTGAATGAATGCCAAGAAACCGAATAATCTGTTAGCACCCTTAGTGATAGCAGGCATAACCATTGGCTTTTTCACGGCTGCTTATCGATTTGTCTTTGTGAAAAGCAAACAGGATGAGCAGGCTGAAAAAGAGCTGGATAAGAAAATACCTGATTCAGACGAATTTAACTAAGCCAGAACACTGCTCAGTCACTACACATAGAATTTCTTTTTTAAAAAATATAGAATGTTCAAGTGAATACTAAAATGATTTTGGTATTTTTCTTGCATTAAAAATATAAAGAAAAAGGAGATCAATAAGATGTGGAAAACATTGCAGCATAAATTTATGGCGCCTATGGCAGATCAAGTACCCTTACATCTGCAGGAAGCGGCTCAGAAAATGCAACTGACGATTGACCGTTTAGAAAATACGGCCAATCTCAACCTGTTTAAAACGGATTATCTGGAATAAGCGAAGTATTTTCTCTTCCCAGATCATCTCTGTATTAAACATATTCCGATGCGGCATGTGCTGATGACCATGCCCATTGGAAGTTAAAACCTCCCAAATGACCAGTCACATCCAGTATCTCGCCCACAAAATACAAGCCTTTCTGCTTTTTGCTTTCCATGGTTTTAGATGAAACTTCGGTTGTATCTACGCCGCCCAAAGTCACTTCAGCTGTCCGGTAACCTTCAGTTCCAGAAGGCTTCAGTTCAAAGCCACTTAAACGTTTGGCAATCTGTTCCAGCTTGTCATCACTAATATTGCCAATAGATGTTTCAGCTACTTCAGGCCAGATCAGATTCTGTAATTCTAGTACTACGCTCTTCGGTAAATATTCGGTCAATAGAGTGCGTAGCAGAACTTTAGGCTGACTCTGTTTTTTAGATTTAAAGAAATCAAACAGGTCGACACTTGGTAAGAAATCGACCTTAAAGCTTTGGCCAACATCCCAGTAATTTGACAGCTGTAGGGAGCTAGGGCCACTTAGGCCACGATGGGTAAACAGTAAAGCTTCAGTAAAACTGTTTAGATCATTAGACAGAGTGGCTTCGACTGCATTACCGCTCAGACGGGTGGTGATTTCCTTGAAACTATCCGAGAAAGTAAAGGGCACCAGACCGGCACGGGTTGGATAGACATGATGTCCAAACTGTTTGGCAATCTCATAGCCGATGCCTGAACCACCTAAGGTTGGAATAGACAGGCCACCTGAAGCAACCACAACCGATTCTACTTCAAAATATCCTAAAGAAGTGGCTACTTGAAATCCTTGATCGTCTACAGTGTTGATAGCTTTCACTTCGCAGTTGGTTTTGATCTCGACCAGACCTGTTTTGTCACATTCAGAGAGCAACATCGCCAGAATTTCTTTGGCACCATTTAAGGTGAATAGCTGTCCGTGTTTACGTTCCTCATACTCGATGCCATATTCGCAGACCATACCAATAAAATCCCAATTGGTATAACGGGTCAGTGCTGAAATCACAAAATGCGGATTGTGCGAGATGAAATTTTCAGGTTCGACATAGAGGTTGGTGAAATTACATTTGCCACCACCGGACATCAGGATTTTCTTACCCACCTTATTGGCTTTTTCAACGACTACGACTTTACGACCACGTTGTGCTGCCATATAGGCCGTCATTAAACCTGATGCACCTGCACCTATGACCAAAACATCGTATTGCTGAACAGACATGACACACTCAAGGGAGAAGAAAGGGGAGCATTATAGACAATTTTATTTCAGCTTTGGCTATTCTTGAAAGGGGCTGCCCGAATTACAACGTGTTAGCGAATATTTATCATAAATAATTTGAAGCAGCTGGCGGATTCATGCATAGTTTTGTCATGCCTAAAAAATAATCACAATGAAAAGGAATAATTTATGACGGATACGGCAGCATACAAACAATATAATCTGATCAGCTATATTCTTCATCTACTGGGTTTTTTCCTAGGAATAACCCCATTAATCGCCATTATCATGAATTATATTAAACGTGATGAAATGCGGGGCACCTGGCTGGAAAGTCATGTGGACTGGCAGATTAAAACCTTCTGGTTCAGCTTGCTGGGTTATATTCTAGGTGGGCTGCTCACCGTGATTCTAATCGGTTTTGTGATTATTTTTCTTGTCTTTGTCTGGCATGTCTATCGGCTGGTCAAAGGGCTAATTGCACTCAATGAAAATAATCCGATAGGCATTTAAGTTTCGATCAGAACTTTAAGCGATTTAAATATTTCGACCTTGTAGTCCACCAGTATGTAGGATCAGCAGTTTTGTTTCTGGTGGAAAGCAGCCTTTTTCAATCAGATTTGAAATTCCCAACAGCATTTTTCCAGTATAAATTTGCTCTAAGGGAATATCATATTCAGCTTCAAAGTGCTGTATAAACTGGATCAGTTCAGGAGTGGTTTTGGCATAACCACTGCAACAATAATCATCGAGAATGGACCAGTTTCTTTTCTTGGTCAGCTTAGCCACCTCCTCATTCAGGAAGTTGCCTTTTAAGGCAGAAAATCCTAATACCTGTTGATGAGGCTGGCTGGCTTCAATCAAACCTGTAATCGTGCCACCAGTGCCTACAGCACAGCAGATGACGTCAAACTGTGCATCACTGTCTTTTAGAATCTCCTGACATCCCCGAATCGCTAATGTATTAGTACCGCCTTCAGGAATGATGTAATGTGCAGGAAACTTTTGTGCTAACGCTTCTAGATAATTAGCGTCCTGTTTACGTCGATATTCTTCACGACTCACAAAATGCAGTTGCATGCCGAATCGTTGTGCCAACGCTAAAGTGGGGTTTAAAGGCTGATGAGCCAGTTCTTCACCTCGAATAATGCCAACACTCTCAAAGCCAAACTGCCGGGCTGCAAACGCCGTTGCGGCAATATGATTGGAATAAGCGCCACCAAAAGTCAGCAACTTTTTAAAGCCAAGTTGCTGTGCTTCCAGAAAGTTGTATTTCAGTTTAAAAAACTTGTTGCCTGATATTTGCGGATGCACCAGATCCAGACGGCGTATGGTTACAAACCTGTCTTTCAGCCAGATGCGCTGGTCTGGAATATGCTGGGCGATTTTTTCAAACATGGTATTTTCATAAGCTAAGAATGAGCAAATTATAGCGAAATAGAATCAGCAGGATGGCAGAATCATGAGCTCCTTAAACTAAGAATAAAATTTTGTAGATTGTCACAATTCATATGCTGAAAATTTAAACAAATTTGCTAATCTGAATCTTATAGGGAACTTAGAGGAGGATAGAATAATGAAAATACTATCCTGTACGATTTTAAGTGTATTGCTCTTAGTAGGCTTATCTGGCTGCGATGATCCTTTGAATAAGCCTAAAACTGATACACGAAGCATGATCATTGGCGGAGTGCCGGTGCATGACCATGATTATAAGATGCTTGATTCATCCCTCACCGCTCAAGACCAATTGAAGAAATAGCCGGATTTCGCACAAATATTGCATCATTTGTGTAGAAATATTAAAGCAAAATAAATTATTTTTACTTAAAATAAGCCATTCATTTTAAGTTTGGATGGTCACGTGGAATCATTTTGGATTTTAGGTTCAATTGCCTTTGCCCTCATGTTAGGTGCAATGAGCCCAGGACCGACTTCTATTTATGTAGCGAAAAATTCAATTGCGATCTCACGTAAGCATGGCCTATTTACAGCTTTAGGTACTGGAACAGGGGCGGCTATTTTTGGTCTGCTGGCAGTTCTAGGTTTGCAGGCATTTTTGCTGGCTGTGCCATCTGCCTATCTGGCGCTTAAAATTTGTGGTGGTTTATATCTGCTCTGGTTGGCTTTTAAAATTATCAAACATGCCAAAGAACCGATCGATGCAGGCGATGACAGTCAAACTCAGATGTCCTTGCGTCGCGCCTATATGACAGGTTTGATTACCCAGCTCTCGAATCCTAAAATTGCCATTGTATTGGCCAGTATTTTTACTGCGCTTTTACCTAAAGAAATTCCAACTTACTTTTACTTTGTATTGCCGGTTTTATGTTTCTTTATTGATGCAGGCTGGTGCTCGCTGGTGGCCGTTGCACTTTCTGCCGAAAAACCACGTCGAGTATATTTGAAGTTTAAAGCCGGTTTTGACCGTGCAGCAGGGGCGGTCATGACCGTGCTGGGATTAAAGCTGATCTTTGGGATGAAGTAATTTTCCAATTATCGCAGACCATAAAAAAAGCCCCAATGATTCGGGGCTTTTTTAATTTGGTTCTTAAAAAATATTTTCTTCCGAATTTGCCGAGATCCGGTGAATAGATAAATCCGCACCGGTAAATTCTTCTTCCTGACTCAGACGAATACCGATCAACACTTTCAGCAGACCATAAACCAGGAATCCACCTGCCAGAGCCACTACAATCGCCAGTACGGTACCGAATAATTGTGAAATGATAGAAACACCGCCCATACCTCCTAGCCATTGCTGACCGAATACACCGACAGCAATTCCACCGAAAGCACCACATACGCCATGCAAAGGCCAGACCCCTAATACATCATCAACTTTGAGTTTATTTTGGGTATAGGTAAAGAGTTTCACAAAAATTACGCCTGCGCTGATTCCGATAAATAATGCACCCAGTGGATGTACCACATCAGAACCTGCACAGATGGCAACCAGTCCGGCTAATGGACCATTATGCAAGAAGCCCGGGTCATCTTTACCCGCTACTTTTGCTGCAATAGTTCCACCGACCATCGCCATTAGAGAGTTAATCGCAACCAGTCCGGAAATAGCATCCAGGCGTTGTGCACTCATTACATTAAAGCCAAACCAGCCAACAATCAGAATCCATGAGCCTAGAGCAAGGAAAGGGATAGATGATGGTGGATGTGCAGTAATCCGGCCATCATTCTTATATCGACCATTACGTGCACCAAGTAAAACGACTGCAGCCAGAGCAATCCAGCCTCCCATGCCATGCACGACCACAGAGCCGGCAAAGTCGTGGAAGTTGGCACCGAAGGTATTTGCCAACCAGTCTTGAAAACCAAAGTTGCCATTCCAGATCATCCCTTCAAAAAATGGATAAATCAGAGCAACTAAAAATAAAGTCGCTAAAGCCTGCGAACGCATTTTAGCCCGTTCAGCAATACCTCCCGAGATAATCGCAGGAATAGCTGCGGCAAAGGTCAGCAGGAAGAAACAGCGCATCAGGTTATAACCATGATCGGCTGCTAAAGTAGAGGCATCGTGGAAAAAATGCTGACCATAGGCAATATAGTAGCCCACCAGAAAGTAAGCGATGGCGGATAGGGAAAAGTCAGTTAGGATTTTACTTAAGGCATTGACCTGATTCTTATGGCGAACTGTCCCTAGTTCTAAAAATGCAAATCCTGCATGCATGGCAAGCACTAGAACTGCACCGAGAAGGAGAAATAATAAGTCTATATTTTGCATTGTGCGTTCCAATTTAGTGCATAGAATCACAAAAGAAATCCAGTATATAGAGGCAAACTGATTCGAAAAGAGTTACTAACAAGGGAAATTTTGATAAAGAATTTCTTGAAACTGACAAGACTCGATATAAAGCACAATAGAATTTTATGCACCAAACTAAGACATCATAAGAAAAGATAAAATTTAAATTTATATTTTGTTTTTTAGATATTTAGCTTTATCACAGAAAATGGTGTGTTAAAAATGTGTGCTAAAGGTGCACATGAAAAGTAAAAGGATTTTTAAGAAAAAATTTAAAAAAATTAAGTGAAAGATGATTTTGAATTGCAAAAGTACATCATGGTTTTAAATTTTAGAAGTCATGAAGACTATAACTTAGCTATATCTCCAATAAATAAAACCCTAAAAAATTAGGGTTTCATCCGGAGCTAAAATCTCTGAAGTATTCAATTAATCTTTAAAATGCACAGGAATCCATTGATAGCTCTTTCCATCTTTTGAGTAAATATGACCGATCCCTGGGAATGGTAAATGTGGTGCTGCAATGGTCTGGCCTTGCTTGGCATATTCAGCAAAATGCTTTAAACGGGTTTGCACCGCAGTTTTAGGATCAACATCGAATTCTATGGCTGTTTCAGGTTTGTCGAATTGCAAGGTATGTGAATGGACGATGTCACCGACAAATACGACTTCTTGACCATCTGCTTTGAGTTTAAAGCTGTAATGCCCTGGGGTATGACCAAAGGATGGCTTAAACTCGATCCCACCAAAGGCTAAAGATTTATCAGAAAAGACTTTCACTTTTTTAGCTTTTTCATAGGGTGCAAGGGCTGCTTTAATTTTCTCTACGGTGCCTAAGAAACCCTCCTGCTGGTCTTTCGGTAGTTTTTTAACGGTATTTGGACTTAGCCAGTAGTCATATTCGGTTTTAGAAATATGTAAGGTGGCATTTGGATAATTTGCTGCGCCGTTATTTGAAATGCCACAAACATGATCAGGGTGGAGATGAGTCAGGAAAATACCACTCACTTGAGCAGGCTGATAACCTGATGCCTTGAGGTTATTATAAATTGATCCTAAGTGCGCACCAAAGCAGCTTGCAGCACCGCTGTCGACCATGAGTAGTTGATTATCTGTATTAATCAGGAAAGCATTGACTGAAGTCTGTATACCTTTGGCTTGATCGGCATGATATTTCTTTAAAATCTCAGTCTTTTCTGCATCACTTAAGCCTTTAAACATTGATGGATTTAAGTAGTTTGTACCATCAAGCAGAGCCGTAATCTGGGTATTACCAATTTGGTGATGATAGTAGCCGGCGACTTGTTTTGGTGAAGCAATTGTTGCAGGTTCAGCAGCCTGACTCACACTTATACCCAAAACAGATAATGAAAGTAGAGAGGTGAGAAGGGATGTCTTTAAAATATTCATGGCAATTCTTATGGTTATGAGGTTTATGCTATGTATTAGCATGTAAAGCATGAAAATAGAATATAAAAATATTTACCTTTTTAAAAAAGAGAGGAGAAATTGAATATCTGTACTAGGCATTCAGTTCAAATCTGTATATTGATTTTGTAAGGAAATAAAAGATTTTTTATCTAAAAATATTTTTATAAATAAAATACTTAGATAAATTTCACTTTTATAAAAAAGCCCGTTAACATGGGGTATTGCAAACAGCCTTGGGTATCGCTATGAGTTTTTGGAAAAAGAAAAATAATGCAGCATTTGTATTTTTCATTATTACCTTATATTCATTGCTAGGCTTCGGCATTGGCTATGTCATCTGGGAATTTTTTCTCGATAAATAAGTGCTATCCGATTTATAGATCGACGTAAAAAAGCCTCTAAAGATAGAGGCTTTTTTAATAAGCAATTATTTACTGCATTCAGGCTGAGAACGGTCAATAATTTGAGTGCCTTCTACGCGATAGCCAATTTGGCCTACAAGAAATGCTTGATTTAGTTGAGTGATGACTACATCAGAAAGTGCTACTGCACAACGATCTTTTTCAATTGCACGATCTACTGCTGTTTTGAAATTAGGAATACCTAAAGGGAATAAAATTACTGGAACTTTATCTTCGCCTTTAACGCGTTCGCCTTTAACGAACTGAGTTGAGTTTAGGTTGAAGTTTTTCGTTGAAGCTACAGTCATATCAGCCATACGAACTGAACATCCTGTGAATACAATTGTTGATGCTGCTAAAGCTGAAACTAGTAATTTTTTCATGTTTACCCCGAATAATTCTAAAAATAAAAAAGCGTTTAAATTCTATAGATATATTTTTTAAAAACAAGAAAATATATTGTATAAATGGTAAAAAAAATTAAAGATGAAGAACTTTTATTGGCTGAGTATTATTTTATTAGACTAAGTAAAAAGCCCCTACATCAGTAGAGGCTTTTCTTCTATCTAAGACCTAAATCTTAAGAAACTTTATCACCCGGTTTAGCACCAGATTCAGGTGAAATCACCCAAACGCCTTCGCCATTACCAGCCGCAAGTACCATACCGTTTGAAATACCAAAACGCATTTTACGTGGAGCAAGGTTCGCAACCATCACCACCAGTTTACCTTTCAGGTCTTCCGGTTTATAAAACTCACGGATACCGCTGAAGACATTACGTGGTTCAGCTTCACCGACATTTAACGTGAGTTGTAAAAGCTTGTCAGAACCTTCAACCGTTGCAGCATCCAGAACTTCCGCTACACGCAGGTCAACTTTGATGAAGTCATCAATGGTGATGATTTCAGCTTCACCGACTTTAGGCTCAGCTTTCTTCTCTTTGGCTTTCTCTTTTTTCTTCTCAGCTTTTGCTGGTTCAGCAGCAGGTGCAGCTAAAGAATCTTTAGATGCATCGACCATCGCAGCCACAGCTTTCGGATCAACACGTTGCATCAATGGCTGGAACAATGCAATTTCATGACCTGTTAAGATTTCTGTACGTGAAGCAAAGTCGAAAGAAGCTAGTTTTAGGAAGGCCTGAACCTGAGCAGCCAATGTTGGTAACACTGGAGCTAAATACACAGCCAATTGACGGAATAGGTTAATACCGACAGAACACACATCGTGAACCTGTTGTTCTTCGCCTTCAATTTTCGCTAAAGCCCAAGGTTTTTTCTCATCAATGTATTGGTTGGCTTTATCTGCAAGTGCCATGATTTCACGGATCGCTGCCGAGAATTCACGGGTTTCATAAGCTTTGGCAATTGAATCGCCAGCATCAATAAAGCTTTGAACCAGTTCAGGCTCGGCACAAGTTGCAGACAGTTTGTTGTCAAACTTGGTATTGATGAATTTTGCACAACGGCTGGCAATGTTCACCACTTTACCTACCAGGTCTGAATTCACTTTCTGCACGAAGTCATCCAGATTCAGGTCAGAATCTTCAACCTTGTCTGAAAGTTTAGAGGCGAAGTAGTAACGTAGGTATTCAGGGTTCAGATGCTGTAAATAAGTTTCAGCTTTAATGAATGTACCACGTGATTTAGACATCTTCTGACCATTCACAGTCAGGAAGCCATTTACGAATAAACCAGTTGGAGTACGGTAGTTGGCACCTTCCAGCATTGCAGGCCAGAACAGCGCATGGAAATAAACAATGTCTTTACCAATGAAGTGATAGACTTCATTTTTAGAATCTTTTTTCCAGAAATCGTCAAAGCTCAGGTCAGGACGTTTGGTCTTGATGTAGTTTTCAAAGCTCGACATATAGCCGATTGGTGCGTCCACCCAGACATAGAAGTATTTGTTTGGTGCATCTGGAATTTCAAAACCGAAATAAGGTGCATCACGGGAAATATCCCAATCTGCCAGACCAGCATCAAACCATTCGTCCAGCTTGTTCGCGATGGATACTGGCAGACGGCCTTCATCACGTGTCCATTTTTGTAGGTATTCACCGAAGTTTGGCAGCTTAAAGAAGTAGTGATCTGATGATTTTTCAACTGGAGTCGCACCGCTTAAAGTTGATTTTGGATTGATCAGCTCAGTCGCGTTATACGTAGTACCACATACTTCACATGAATCGCCGTATTGATCTTCCGCCTTACATTTTGGGCATGTACCCTTAATGAAACGGTCTGACAGGAACATGCCTTTTTCAGGGTCAAATAACTGGGTTACAGGGCGAACTGCAATATTACCGGCTTCACGGTTTTTGATATAGATTTCTGAAGCGCGGGCGCGGTTGGTATCACTGTGGGTAGAGTCATAATGATCGAAATGCACACTGAAACCGTCAAAGTCACGAATGTGTTCTTTTTGCACATTGGCGATCTGTGCTTCAGGTGAAATGCCATTTGCCTCAGCACGCAGCATGATCGCTGTACCATGAGCATCATCCGCACAGACATACGTCACGTCATGACCCATTGCACGCATCGCACGTACCCATATATCAGCCTGGATATAGCCGAGTAAGTGACCCATATGAATCGGGCCATTGGCGTAAGGAAGGGCATTGGTGACTAGGATTTTACGCACGGATTCACTCTCTCATTCGTATTCATTATGCAATGGGCCATAATTTTACATGATGCAGAAGGGATTACAAAGAAATGCTTTTACAGAAGCACAAGGAATAAATCAGGCTGAATATTCAGAATACAAAAACTGGCTATAGACGGGTAATTGGCCCTTAAAAATTCGATTGAGATAAGTTGATGCTACTTCCTGCAATCAATAGCAACAACATGTACAGGCTTTGTTGCAGTTTGCTTAATTCGTCCACGCTATTGCATGCTTTGTGCTAAAAACTTGTCTGATCATTTTTATTATGACGCCTTAGGAGGGTACTCATGACTCAGAATAACCAGACAAGTACTTCAAAACAGAATCAAGATAAAGAACAACATGCACGAGAACTGCATGACAAGATTGAACAAGAGCAAAAGCAGAATGAGATTGATAAACAGCATAAGCAGAAGCATGAAGAAGTCCTAGAAGCCCAAAAAAATGGTGCTGATGAAAATTCTGATCATCAGCAAGACTCTAAAGCATCTGGTCATCAGCAATCAGAGCAAAAAGATGCGTCTAAAAATGACCAATCTAATCATGGTGATCAATCCGATAAAAAAGCTGAAAGTACCAAAATGGATGACTTAAAAGCGAAAGCCATCGCGATCGGTGAAGAGCTGTTGCAAAAAGGCGAAAAGATTCTGAATGAGCTAAAAAATGGCAAATCAGACAGCCAGAAAAATGGCGAGCAAGGTTCAGATGATTCGAAAAAGGCACAGGATCAAAGTTCTGGAGATAAATCAGCAAATCAGGCTGACCAGGATCGTATGGCAAATTTAAAAGATGAAGCGCTACACAAGTTTGAAGATACTAAGGTCAAAATTAGTGAGTTGGTGAATGAAGCTGCTACGAAACTGAATGAGTTGAAACAGATGGCGGCTGAAACCATGACTAAAATGAAAGGCGATGACCAGTCTCAGTCAGATGATTCGAAAAAGCAGGATCAGGATTCTTCATCTAAAGAGGCTAAGGATAAGGACCAAAATTCAGATCAGACCAATAATAAAAATGATTCTAAAAAAGATCAGGATAAGGCTGATCAATCTGGGCAAAACAAGACCGATCAAGATAAAAATCATAAATAATCATTTCATGTTGAAAGCCACTTCATTTAATTTTTGAATGAAGTGGCTTTTTAATGGATACTATCTAGTTAATTTTATTTAAAATTTTAAAATATCAATAATATAAAACAATAAATAAGATGTGATGCTGACTTTATAAATTTTCTTCCCTGTAACTCTTTAAAACCAAGTAAAATAGTTGGAAATTATATTTGTCTTTCAGGCTTCTGAATACAGATTGCTTAACCTGTGACTAAAACCTCGTTAAACTAAGCTATTCAGATGTCTATCTATATTTTTTGGAGTAACCTATGTCCTGGCTTTCTTCGCTTAAATCGGTTTTTTCGCCTTCCAAGGAGGTGAACGAAGAAGCTGTGCAGAACGTACTGCAAAACTATATCTTGCCAAATTCTAGTAATGCACTGAAAGACCGGATTACTCAGGTCAATGTGCAAGGTGAGATACTACAGATCACCATTAATACCTATCCGGAAGAAAAAGAGCAGCTACAGCAGATTCATGATGAACTGGCGGATGCGCTAGAGAAATGTGGTATTAAAGAACTAAACCTGCATGTGATTCAGCAAAAGACGGGTCATAAAAAAGAAGGCGGTTGTGGACATCATCATGCAGAAGGCGAGAGCTGTTCCAGCCAGCCGCAAACTGCTGCTTCAAAATCGAATCTGCCACCTGTAGTTGATGCTTCAGGCAGCGTAGCTCAAGCAGAAGCTGATCCAAATAATCCACCGATCCAGAAAGCTGCTCCACAGCAACGAGATGTACCCAAACATCCACGCATTCAGAATGTCATTCTGGTCTCTTCAGGCAAGGGCGGTGTTGGTAAATCAACCACAACTGTGAACCTGGCTTTAGCTTTGCAAAAATTAGGTTTGAAAGTGGGTGTACTGGATGCGGATATTTATGGTCCAAGTATTCCAACGATGCTCGGCAATGCCGGCAAAACCCCGATGATCGAAGCCGAACAGTTTGTCCCACTCGATGCCTATGGTATGGCAGTGCTGTCGATTGGTCACTTAACAGGTGATAATAATACGCCGGTTGCTTGGCGCGGTCCGAAAGCAACAGGTGCCTTGATGCAGCTATTCAATCAAACCCTATGGCCAGATCTGGATGTATTGATGATTGACATGCCGCCAGGTACAGGTGATATCCAGTTAACGCTCGCTCAGCGTATTCCAGTCACAGGTGCTGTGATCGTCACCACACCACAAAACGTGGCATTGCTGGATGCGACCAAAGGCATTGAACTGTTCAATCGTGTGCAGATTCCAGTGATGGGTGTAGTCGAAAATATGTCGACCCATATCTGTTCAAACTGCGGTCACGAAGAACAGATCTTTGGTACAGGCGGCGGTGATAAACTGTCAGAGCAATACAATATTCCATTGCTCGGCCGCTTGCCTTTGAATGCAGTGATTCGTGAAAATGCCGATGCCGGTAAGCCTTCAGTGATTGCTGGAGATGATGCTGCTGAAAGTTATATGGCCATTGCTCAGAAAATTGCAGCAAAATTGCCAAAAGCAGAAAAAGATAAAACTCGTATTTTCTAAGATTCTATAATAAAAAAAAGAGAGCTTAAGCTCCATTGCTGTCCCACAATTTTTCACAAGAGGAAGCTCAAATGAGCTTCCTCTTGTTTTATGGGTATTTTATCGGGTGAAAATAAAGCTTTTAAAGTTCTTCTTTCAAACAAATTCACTTGAATTATTCTGAGTAAACGTTGAACTGTCCAACCTGTTTTTCCTAAAT
>NZ_VPEG01000046.1:0-13887 GCF_013417275.1 Acinetobacter sp. YH16038
CGGATCATCAGGGCCACATTAGGATTCAAATCTATGAAGACGGCTTATGCCACAATTAAAGGTATTGAAGTCATGCGTGCACTACGTAAAGGACAAGCATCGTCATTTTATTATGGTCAGCCTCAGGGTGAAGTGTGTCTAATCAACAGGGTTTTCGGTCTCTAAGTACTTTTTAAAGGGAACATCATCGACTCAAATCTCTATTTGCAACAGTGCCGTACATTCCATGGATCGTTTTGCTCGAAGCTTAAAAGATTTAGTCACTGAAGTAGATAAACTGGTCAAACGAGGAATTGCCATCCAGTTCGTAAAAGAAAATATTACTTTCACTGCTCAATCTACCCCGATGGATAATTTGATGCTGCAATTGATGGGCGCTTTTGCACAGTTCGAACGTGAGATCATTTTAGAGCGTCAAAAAGAAGGAATAAAACTGGCCTCTGCTCAAGGAAAGTACAAAGGGCGTGTACATAAATTGAAACCTGAACAGGCTGAAGCTTTAAGACAAGAATGGAAGGAAGGAAAGTACCCTTCAAAAATGGCATTAGGCCAGGCATTTGGAATTAGTCGCCAGGCGGTATACCGCTATTTAAAAGCAAGTGAGTAACTCAATTAAAATGGAAAATATTCGAAATTTTCTTGAAGATAATCAAGTCAAAATCTACTTCTGTACCATCTTTATCGGAGTTATTTTTGGATTAACCATCAGTGGAGCGACGATTTTAGAAAGTTTGATTAACCCTGCACTGGCATTAATGTTATTTGCTACTTTTTACAAGTACCTATTGCAGAAATTGGCAAGGCATTAAAAAATTTACGTTTTATTTCTGCATTACTTATTACTAACTTTATTGCCTTACCTTTAATTACGGCAGGTCTAATACAATTTTTACCTGAAAACCCACTTATTCGTTTAGCTGTACTTTTTGTTCTACTAGCACCGTGTATTGATTATGTGATTACTTTCACCCATGTTGGGAAAGGTAATGCAAGATTATTACTTGCGATGACACCTGTATTATTGCTTATCCAAATGATCTTACTATCAATTTATCTTGGTGTACTCCTCGGAGAAGAGGTAGCTCAGCTTGTTGAAATTGGTCCTTTTGTCCATGCGTTTGTATGGTTCATTGTTGCACCCTTAGCAATGGCAGCTATAGTTCAGTTCATTGGGAATAGAAATGAACAAGCAGAAAAAGTGGCTGAAAGCCTAAACTTATTTCCTGTACCTGCCACAGCCCTAGTTTTGTTTATCGTCCTAGCATCAGTTATGCCTCAAATTGGGCTTGCAAAAAGTGCAGCTCTTCAAGCTTTACCAATTTATATTTCTTTTACCATTATTGCTCCATTCGTGGGTTGGATAATTGCTCGTATTTTTCGATTAGAATCTGGCTCTGCTAGTGCTGTGTCCTTTTCAGCATCATATAGAAATTCATTTGTTATTCTTCCATTAGCTTTTGCAATTCCGGGAAGTATGCCCATAATTCCTGCTGTAATCTTGACTCAGACTATCGTTGAACTATGCTTTTTACCAATCTATATTCGTCTGATACCTCGACTATTCAAAACCTAGAGATTTAAACATTTAAGTAGTTGTTATAGTTAGATAAAAGTATTCAGAAGCCCACGCTTACATCGAGTAATTTAATAAAGGGGGGGGAGCTAGCTCCCCCCCCTCTTTTATTCATTTGCTAATTAAAACTTACTCGCAACTTGATAGGTGATGAATGAAAAGATGTAGGCTAATGCAAACAAATAAGTTGCCATAACGACAGGCTGTTTCCAGCTACCTGTTTCTCGTCTAATTGTTGCTAACGTGGCAAGACAATGTGGAGCAAAAATAAACCATACCAATAATGATAAACCTGTGGCTAACCCCCATCCATCCGGGCCTGAAATTTGACTTAACAGACTTTGAGTTACTGTATCTTCATCACCTGACATCGCATAAATCACCCCAAGAGCAGCAATTACAACTTCCCTTGCTGCCATAGCAGGAATGAGTGCAATACATATTTCCCATGTAAACCCAATAGGCGCAAATATAGGATGAATTAAATGTCCTAACTGACCAGCTAAACTATAGTTAATGGCCGGCATGCTTGCATTATCTGGTGGTTGAGGGAACGTGACTAGCACCCATAACAAGATAGACAGTGCGACGATAATGCCACCAACTCGTTTTAAGAAAATAGTTGCCCTATCATATAAGCCTAATGCAATATTTCTAATATCTGGAATTCGGTATGTGGGAAGTTCAAAAATAAAAATACTTTCAGTTTTATCTTTTCGAACCAATTTCAGAAACACTGAAACTAATAACGCTGAGACTATTCCCGACATATAAAGACCAAAAAGGACTAATCCTTGCAGACTTAACCAGCCGTAGATTAATTGGTTCGGAATAAATGCCGCGATCAATAAAGCATATACTGGCAATCTTGCTGAACAGGTCATCAAGGGTGCAATCATAATTGTTGCTAATCGGTCCCGTTCAGAGCTGATACTTCTGGTTGCCATAATTCCGGGAATCGCACAAGCAAAACTGGATAGCAGAGGAATAAATGAACGGCCGCTAAGCCCGGCTTTAGACATTAATTTATCTAAAAGAAATGCTGCCCGGGGTAAATAGCCTGACTCTTCAAGCATTAAAATGAAGAAGAATAAAATCAAAATCTGAGGCATATATGCAAGCACGCTACCTGCACCAGCAATTACCCCCTCCACAACCAAGCTTTTTAATAGAGGATGTTGGATTAGTGGTCCAATAAAATCACTGAGCCATGCGACAAAATTTTCAATGAATTCAATAAAAGGCGTTGCCCATATAAATACCGCCTGGAACATCACAAACATGGTTAAAGTTAAGATTACTAAACCCAATACAGGATGTAGAAAAATTTTATCTAGAAATGCGGTTCTTTTATCACCACTGTCATTATTTAAAATAACTTGTTTGGTGATTTGTTTGACCTGTTCAAAATGACTTAATTCAGAATGATAAGGAGTAATAAAAAGATTTTTTTGATCTAATTGATTAATTAAATCTTGAATTCCTTTTGTTTTAACTGCGACAGCTTCAACTACAGGGATACCTAACAGTTGAGACAGTTTATCCTTATCAATGGAAATACCACGCTTTTTGACCTCATCCATCATATTTAATACAAGAATCATAGGGCGATTTAGAGCACGAACTTCGAGAACCAAGCTCAAATGTAAGCTTAAATTTGTGGCATCTACAACGCATATAAAAATATCGGGTAGAATTTCACCTTTTAGCTCGCCCAAACAAACTGCCCTGGTGACTTCTTCATCTAAACTACTAGGTTTTAAACTGTAAGTTCCGGGTAAGTCCAATACTCGTATTGCATCACCAGAAGGTAATTTAAAAGAACCTTCTTTTCTTTCTACGGTAACCCCAGCATAGTTGGCAACTTTTTGTCGCGTACCAGTAAGCGTATTAAATAAAGAGGTTTTTCCGCAATTTGGATTACCGACTAATGCAATGTTCTTAATCTTCATTGGATACTAACTCTACAAAAATTCTTTCAGCTTCATTCTTTCTTAATGCGAATCTTGAAGTTTCAATTTGAACTAAAACAGGATCTCCGCCAAAAACACCTTTAGTGAGTACTTGTAGAGTTTCACCCTCTCTAAAACCTAATAGTTGGAGCCGTTCCAATACGGGATCAGTGGTATGACTGTATTGATTACCTTTTTTGAGATCTCTAATTTTGACGATCTGATTTTGTTTAACTTGAAATAGATTCATTTTCGATACTCTTACTTCAAAGCCAAAATCTTTCGAGCACCATTAAGCACGAATAAAGAAACCAGGATGCCAATGATTAAGTCTGGGTAAGCTGATCCCGTCCACGCCACGAGTACACCGGCAAATATAACGCCCATATTTACGACAACGTCATTCGCCGAGAAAATCCAACTGGCTTTCATATGTGCGCCATCTTCTCGATGACCAGAAATAAGATATAAGCATGTCACGTTAGCTATAAGTGCGAGCAGGCCAATAACAATCATGAGCGTTGATTCTGGCTCGCTTCCAAACATGAATCGTCTAATGACATCAATAATCACGATGACAGCAAGTAATAACTGAATCCAACCTGCGAAATGGGCTGCTTTCACTTGATATTTCGCAGCTTTTCCGACGGCATATAGCGCAATACCATAAACGGCTGCATCGGCAAACATATCTAGAGAATCAGCAATCAATCCTGTAGACGCAGCAATAATTCCGCTGATGAATTCTATAAAGAAAAGTAGAGCATTAATGCCTAATAACAGTTTAAGTACTTTAGCTTGTCTCACAGGATCAGGTTCATTAGGTATATCGCCTGAAGAAAGCTGTGTTTCATCAAGTTTCGCCCCAAAACCCAGTCCTTCAAGTTTGGCCGTAATTTGCTGACTCCCTTCATTATGGAAGACTTTCAGTTTTCGATTGGGAAGATCAAAAGTAAGACCTTTAACTGCTTCAATATCTGCAAGAGCCATACGGACCATTTGCTCTTCAGCAGAGCAATCCATTTTAGGAATGGTATAGGTACTTGTTTGCTTAGCCTGTTGATTGCTTATATAAGTTTCAGTCTTCACAAGCTTTGCACCAAAACCCAAAGCTTCAAGTTTGGTAGTTATATTTTCATCTTTTTGATTATGTAGAACCTTTAAAGACCGGTTAGGTAAATCAAAGATGAGTTTTTGAACACCATCAATTGAAGATAGCGCCATACGAACCATCTGTTCTTCCGCAGAACAATCCATTTTGGGAACTAAGTATTCACTCATGTAGTGCGAATCTTTTAAAACGTCTTCAGTGCTTAAATTTTCTTTGGGATCAGAACCACAACAGGATTGAGCGGTATCTTCACAACTGTTTGAAGTGTTACAGCAAGGAGATGAAGATTTTTCTTCTTCCTCTTCACCACAACAGCTAGGCGTATTATCACAATTCTTTGAATTGCTTGCTTCTGCAATTGATGGATGATTTTCTTGTTGAGATTTCTTATCTTCGCATGGTGTTTCTTTACTACATCCACAGCCACTCATAGTTATACCCATTAAAAAAATTTATAAACTTTGAATATTAGAATCCCTATAGTTACTATAGAGTCAAGATTTTTTGGAAATACCAACTCAATGCATTTAAAAATTGGTGAACTCTCTAAAAAAACCTCATGTTCAGTATTAACAATTAGGTTTTATGAAAAGGAAGGTTTAATTCCGGAACCCGAAAGAACGGAAGGAAATTACCGCCTTTACGATATAGGCTATGTTGAGCGAATTAAGTTTATTTTGAATTGCCGAACTTTAAATATGAGTTTGAATGAAATTCGTCAATTACTCACCTATAAAGATAATCCCAAGAAAAATTGTTCAGATGTGAATGAATTAATTGACTTACATGTCAGTGCTATCAGAGAAAATATAATCAAGCAACAAAAGCTTATTGAACAATTATCTGATTTAAGAGGTACTTGTGATGGTTTATGTACAATTGACCAATGTGGAGTTCTAAAAAATCTAGCTTGATTATCTAGACCTATGCTTTTTTCAAAAATTCTGTATATCTTTACTTAAGGCTGCAAAAAGTTTAAGGTTACTCAAATTCTGTGATCAGATCTTTGATAGATCTGGACAGCTTCTTATTGGTGTTTTAAATACAGATTTGTGTATGAAGAGAAAAACATTTCTAATCCAGATATTGGTACTCTTATTCACATTCCAGAATATTTGGAGTGTGGCAGAGGCTGCTTGTCTGCATGAAATGCCAAACATACCCAATTCAATACTCTCTAATCCAATCGATTTAGACGAAAAGAGTGATAGTCCTCGTCAAGCACTTTATTCCCTAGAAAACTATAAAGAAATCTATGACTATTGTCAGAAGGTTTGTTTTAACGAAAAGTGCAGTCATTTCTCAAATACAATCGTGATTCAGATTGACCCACCCGATGATCTGAAGCTTAAAGCTAATTTTGAGACCGGCATTACCCCAACTTATTTGGGAATAACTTTTTATAAACCCCCTTATCTGGATCAATTAACCCCGCCTCCCGATTTGCCCCTACTATTGGTGGGGTAGTCTTATAAAAGCCCACCACTCCTAATTTCATTATGCGTGGGGCATTTTCATGTCAAAAAACAAATTACATCAGGATACCTCCATCCTGAATTTATCCTGGTCAGCCTTAGGTAGCGGTATCTTGCTATCTGCAATGATCAGCTTCAGTACTTCCGTAGTCGCCAGTACTCAAGATTTAACGCTGCAGCAAGCTATTGAGCAGGTTAACCAATATCAAGCGTCCCAAAATTTCTGGGAAACGCAAAACAGCATTAATGCCACGAATCTTCAGCAAAGTAAGCTGTTTAAAAATCCTGAACTGTCAGTTGAACAAACGGGATTTGGTTCAAATAATGAAAAAGAGCTTACCATTGGCATATCACAACCCTTGGATATTTTTGGTGAGCGAAGAGCAAACCAAAAATTAGCCAGTCTCTCTACAGATAAAACAGCGCTGAAACAGAAGATTTATCAAGCACAAATTGAGCTTGCAGTGAAATATGTATGGTCACAACTGGCCATTGCTGAACTTGAAAAAAACATTGTCAATGAACAACTTCGGGTGAGCCAAGAAAACCTTCAAGCAATCGAAAAGCGCTTTAATGCAGGCAGTATTGCCCAAGTAGATGTAAATCGCGCACGTTTAAGCCATGCTGAAAATATCCGTCTTTTTAGACAGGCAGACTTACAGGTACAAGTGGCCACCCAACAATTATCAAATTTATGGGGAACCTCTGATAAGTCATTGCAGGTAAACCTCTCTTCACAAAAGCTCTGGCCAAAATCGACTCATGAACAGGTTCAAGAATATTTAGCGGAAAACTACGTTGAGAAATATCGAGCTTTACTGGTATTAGAGTCTCAAGCAACGGTTGATCAACTAAGGGCAAAGGCACGTCCTAACCCCACTTTAAACCTAGGTGTCAACCGCACCCAATCCTTGGAAAACTCCACACAAAATCAATTAGTAGTCGGAGTCAGTGTACCGCTTAATATTTTCGATCGTCAGCAAAATGGCATAAAAATCGCGCAAGAAAAAATGAACTTATTAGAGCGTCAGAAAGAGTTTTATCTGAAGCAAAATGCGCTGCAAATAGGCACAATTTTAACCGAGTTGCAGGGTTTAGAGCTGCAATTCAAAGTCGTTGACGAGACTCAAATTCCTTTGGCGACTCAAGTTCAAAGTAAGACGCTACAAGGTTTCTTGGCAGGCAAGTTTGCTTTAACCGATGTTCAGCAAGCCACGCTTCAATTACAAGACATCCGTCTGCGTAAAGTCCAGTTGTTACGGGATGGCTGGCAAAAGGCCATTGAAGCAGAAAGTTTGAGCTTAGGCATTAGCCCAAGTGAAGTCATGTCGAAAGATGCTATTGCACAAATCAATCAAAACTTATGGCAAGACATACAGGCCATGCCTGTCATTGGTGGGGGAAATTAACATGTTCGATCTTAAAAACAGCTTAAAAAAACAGAGCGGAAAAATCTCTCAACCTCTACTGATTGGTTTTGTCATCGGCGCAACCGTACTCCTCAGTATTTTCTTGATCTTGTCGGGTAAGAATAAATCTGAAACATCAGATGAACATGCAGAGGAAGAAGGCGCAGAGGAACATGGAAGTGAAGAACATGGCGGTGAAACCGAAGAGCATGCAGAAGGCGTGAGCCTGACGGCCAAGCAACTGGTGGAACAGGGCATACAGTTATCAGCGGTCGATCAAGGTCCGGTGGTTAAATTAAGTTCTTATCCTGCCAAACTGAATGTGAATACGGATCAGCAAGCGCATGTCTCACCGAGTTTTAGCGGTCATGTAGAAAATGTTTATGTAGAACTCGGCCAAAAAGTTCAGAAAGGGCAGCCTTTGGCTACATTGCTTGTTCCTGATCTAGTTGATCAGCAGGCCAATCTTAAAATTGAACAAACCAATCTGGAACTGGCGAAACAAGACTTTGAGCGTGAGCGTCAATTGTGGTCACAGGGTATCTCAGCAAAACAGGACTATCAACGGGCTTATAACAGTTATAAACGGGCACAAATTCAGGTTCAAGCGGCCCAATCACGTTTAAGCGCATTTGGTGCAGTGAATGCCAGTAACGGACGCTATATTTTGAAAGCTCCCATTTCTGGCGTGATCAGTAAAAAGGATTTGGTTCTCGGGGAAAATGTTCAGTTAGCCGATCAACTCTTTACGATAGACCGGTTAGATCAACTCTGGCTTGAGTTTATTGTTCCAAATTCTGAAATTATGGGCTTAGCCCCGAATCAAAAGATCGAATTTAAATCCTTGCAAACGGAAAAGGTCTACAGGGCAGTTATTCAGACTTTAAATACTGAAGCGGATATTCAAACAGGTCGTCTTCAGGTGCGAGCAAAAGTTGAATCGAATGCAACCGAATTACGTCCAAACTTGATGGTGAACGTACAGTTGCAACAACGGAGTGAAAGTACCGCATTACGGGTACTTAAGTCCGCAGTTCAGAATGTCGATGGAAAAGATGTGGTTTTTGTCGCCACTCAGCATGGACAAAAAGTTGAATTCAGTCCGCAACCTGTGAAATTAGGGCAATCATCTGGGGAGAGCCAATGGATTGAAGTGGTGAGTGGGCTTAGTCAGGGACAAAAATATGCCGCTCAAGGCAGTTTTTTACTGAAATCCGAGCTGGAAAAAGGAGAGGCTTCACATGAGCACTGAAACTCCTCAAATTCCAGACCACGAATCGGTAAAACCTGAAGGACTGTTTGATCGACTGATCCAGTTTTCTATCCATAACGCAATCTGGGTCATGCTGTTTATTGCGGCTTGGATTGCTATTGGTATTTATAGTTATCAAAAGTTACCGATTGATGCTGTACCAGATATTACCAATACTCAGGTGCAGATTAACACTTCAGCCAATGGTTTTACGGCTTTAGAAATGGAACAGCGGATTACATATCCAATCGAGAATGCCATGTCAGGCATGCCGAAAATGGAACAAACCCGTTCGATTTCACGCTACGGCTTATCGCAAGTGACCATCATTTTTGAAGATGGCACGGATATTTACTGGGCCAGACAGCTTATCAACCAGCGCTTGCAAGAAGCAATGGGAGAAATGCCTGAAGATGTGCAACCTAACATGTCGCCTATTTCGACAGGTTTAGGTGAAATCTATCAATGGGTGATTAAAGCCGAACCAAATGCTAAAAAGCCGGATGGAACCCCTTATTCGGCGATGGATTTACGTGAAATTCAGGATTGGATTGTAAGACCGCAATTACAGCGCGTAAAAGGCGTTGCTGAGATCAACAGTATCGGTGGCTTTAATAAAACCTATGTGGTTGCCCCTGATCTGAACCGATTGCAACAATTGCAAATTCCTTTGTCTGATTTACAAACTGCCTTAACAGAGAATAATGAAAACCGTGGTGCTGGCTATATTGAGAAAAATGGACAACAGCTAACGGTTCGTGTTCCCGGCACTTTAAACACGATTGAAGATATCCAGAACATCAGTATTGCCAATAAAAACGGCTATCCGATTCGGGTGGCAGATGTCGCCAATGTCTCAATTGGTCATGACTTGAGAACAGGGGCTGCAACCTATAATGGTGAAGAAACTGTATTGGGTATTGCCATGATGATGATGGGAGAAAATAGCCGTACCGTTGCTCAAGCCATTGATGAAAAGGTGCAATCGATCCAGCAATCGCTACCTAAAGGTGTGGTGATTGAGACTGTGTATGACCGTACGCATTTGGTTGATCGGGCGATCAAAACCGTTCAGAAAAATTTGATTGAGGGTGCAATCCTCGTCATTGTTATTTTATTTCTCTTTCTAGGTAATTTCCGTGCTGCGCTGATCACGGCTTGCGTTATTCCACTGTCAATGCTGTTTACCTTGACGGGAATGGCAGAGCAGAAGATTAGTGCAAATCTGATGAGTTTAGGGGCACTGGACTTCGGTATTATTATTGATGGTGCAGTGGTTATTGTAGAAAACTGTATCCGTCGGCTAGCAGAAGCTCAGAAGCTGAAAGGTGGTTTACTTAGCCGTTCTGAAAGATTTAAAGAAGTCTTCTTGGCTGCAAAACAGGCGCGTCGTCCTCTGATTTTTGGACAGTTAATTATTTTGGTGGTTTATCTACCTATCTTTACCCTGACGGGTGTAGAAGCCAAACTTTTCCATCCTATGGCAATGACTGTTGTACTGGCTTTAATTGGGGCCATGATTTTATCTGTCACTTTTGTGCCAGCCGCAGTTGCCCTATTTGTCACTGGAGAAGTCAAGGAAACCGAAAGTCGCTGGATGCATTGGCTTAAAACCAAATATGAACTGCTTTTAGATAAAGCCTATGAGCTTCGTTTATTTGTGACTATTGTGGCTGCCTGTATTTTAGTGCTTACGGGCGTGCTAGCCACTCAAACAGGTAGCGAGTTTGCACCTCAACTGGGTGAAGGTGATTTTGCTGTTCAGCAAATGCGTTCCCCAAGTACAGGGTTAGAACAGTCACTGAGAATGCAGGAAAATACTGAAAAGTTACTGTTGAAAGAATTTCCTGAAATTAAAGCGATCTTTGCTCGTACCGGTACAGCAGAAGTGGCCACAGATGTTATGCCACCCAACATTTCAGATGGCGTGGTACTGTTAAAACCTCATGATGAATGGCCTGATCCAAAACAAACGATTGATGAGCTTCGCCAAAGAATGATTACTTTCTTAGCGACATTGCCGGGAAATAACAGTGAGTTCTCGCAACCCATTGAACTGCGCTTTAACGAGTTAATTTCAGGGGTGCGAAGTGATGTGGGTGTCAAATTATTTGGTGATGACATGGAGATTCTAAATCGCGAAGCGAATAAAATTTCTCAAAAAATTAACTCAATTTCAGGCGCGACAGCCGTTAATGTAGAACAGACCAGTGGCTTACCCTTGTTGAATGTAGAGGTGGATAAGTCCAGAGCTGCACAATATGGCTTGTCGGTAAGAGCAATTCAGGATCTGGTAGCTACAAGTGTCGGTGGCCAGAATGTTGGAACAATTTTACAGGGAGACAAGCGTTTTGATTTTGTCATCCGTCTAGATGAATCCCAGCGTAGTCCTGAACAGTTAGCGGTACTTCCTATTCAATTGCCGAATGGTGGTTTAGTCCAACTGCAAGATGTGGCACGCGTTGAAAATATCCTGGGTATTAATCAGGTCAGCCGTGAAAATGGTAAACGTCGAGTGGTTATTACTGCAAATGTAGAAGGACGTGATTTAGGCTCATTCGTAACAGAGCTTCAGAGCACGTTATCCAAACAGGAATTACCAAGCGGTTATTGGATAGATTATGGCGGTCAATTTCAAAATCTGATGTCTGCAAAAGCGCGTATGCAATTGGTGGTTCCGCTCGCATTGTTGACGATCTTTATTTTATTGATGGCTGTATTCCATAATATCAAAGAAAGCTTACTGGTCTTTAGTGGTGTACCGTTTGCCTTATGTGGAGGCTTAATCGCGTTGTGGTTGCGTGACATTCCATTATCCATGTCAGCAGGGGTTGGCTTCATTGCACTATCGGGGGTGGCTGTACTGAATGGCTTAGTCATGCTCACCTTTATCAAAGAGTTGCGACAACAATATGACCTTTATTATGCAACGTGGCAGGGTGCAATTTTGCGTCTTAGACCTGTGCTGATGACCGCTTGTGTGGCGTCCCTTGGGTTTGTCCCGATGGCTTTGGCAACCGGAACTGGGGCAGAAGTACAGAGACCTTTAGCAACAGTGGTTATTGGAGGAATTATCTCCTCTACCCTGCTTACATTGGTTTTATTGCCCGTACTGTACCGCTGGATGAATGAAAAGAAAGTTTCTTAATCCAATAGATTAGTCGATTTACAGCAGAGATATTGGCTGTTATCCAATATCTCTGCTCATCATAAATAGAATAAGGAAAATATTTTATGTCAGAACATCATGATCATAGCC
Source organism: Acinetobacter sp. YH16038 (assembly GCF_013417275.1). Taxonomy (NCBI): domain Bacteria; kingdom Pseudomonadati; phylum Pseudomonadota; class Gammaproteobacteria; order Moraxellales; family Moraxellaceae; genus Acinetobacter; species Acinetobacter sp. YH16038. The sequence goes on from NZ_VPEG01000046.1 coordinate 12,032, forward strand.
ATGCGGTTGTTACTGAAGAAAATAGTAAGAAGTTAATGGTTGCCTTAGGTTTAACGACTACTTTTTTAATAGTAGAAGTTGTCGCTGCTTTTATTACCCAAAGTTTGGCTTTGTTATCTGATGCAGCTCATATGTTTACTGATGTAGCCGCTTTAGCTATTGCTCTTGCCGCTATCAAAATTGGTAAAAAAGCCGCAGATGATAAAAGAACTTTTGGCTATCAGCGATTTGAAATTTTAGCGGCTCTGTTTAATGCGGTGATGCTTTTTGTGGTAGCAATATATATTGTATATGAAGCTTATCAACGTTTTACGAACCCTGCTGAAATTCAAAGTGTTGAAATGATGATTGTCGCGGTCATTGGTTTGGTCGTAAATTTGATTTCAATGAAAATCCTTTCTGCTAGTGCTGAAGGAAGTCTAAATATAAAAGGTGCATATTTAGAAGTTCTTAGTGATGCTCTAGGATCGATAGGCGTGATTATCGGAGGAATAGTTATTTATTTTACCCAGTGGATGTGGGTTGATACCGTAATCGCTGTGTTAATTGGCTTCTGGGTCTTACCTCGAACTTGGATTTTATTAAAACAAAGTATTAATATTCTGCTTGAAGGAGTTCCTGATGAGATTGATATTGAGTCGTTAAGAAATGATTTATTGAAGCTAGAGGGCGTTGAAGGGATTCATCAGTTGAAAGTCTGGGCTATATCCTCAAAAAATATTCATTTAACTGCTCATTTGGTTGCTCCGAATAGCAATACAGATCAACTCTATCAAAAGGCCTTAGAAGTTCTAAAACATAATCATAATATTACTGAAATTACGTTACAAATAGAAAGTAAGGAATGTAATACATTGGAACAGCATAAACATTAAAGTGCTGCTCTTTCTACATAATGGACAGATGACTAGGCTGATAAACCTTACCATTTTCCTGTATTACACTTCTATTTATCACACGCACTTTAAACACCATCCTGAGACATTTTAAAATTACAAGAATGTAATTTATGAGTCCTCTGGGTGTTAATTCTTTAAAGTTAGAATATCTAACAAGTATTAAATGAGAGTAAATAAACATGCTATTCAAAAATAAATTTTGTACTAAATTACTGTTAATTAGTGCATTCTTTAGTATCGCAAGTTTTAGTTATGCAGATGGCGGCTTGTTATTTCTTGAAAAGAATTTAAAAGCTTCTAAAGTTGAAAATTCTAAACAAAAACAAGTTAAAAATAATGAATCAAATGAATCAAATGAATCAAATGAATAGTTGGGTTGCATAAATAAATCAATTAGACTTATTCATTCAGCAATATAATTCCTGAATGAATAAGTTTATAACTAAAACCGGCTTTGTTGCATAAACATTCAAAAGCTGAGTTTTCCCCAATCCATTCAAATTTAAGTGACAACTTGGGTGTGAGGTCTACCTAATTCCGTAAATCTATTCAGAACTGCCACACGCGCATGAACTTCATTGACCTGACTTTGAAAATGTCTTGCCGTCAGCTTATCTCCTAATAATTTGATGCAATGCATCTTGGTTTCCACCAAACTGCGACGGTGATAGCCCGACCATTTTTTCCATAGGGTTCTGCCTAAATGCTTAACCGTTTGAAGTAACTCATTTCGTTCTATTGAACTGATTTTAGAATCTTTCCAGGGCTTGGCATTCTTCCTGGGTGGAATTACGGCACTGTTGCAAATAACCACGAATGGTAAGCTGAAGGGCACTGTTGCAAATAACCACGAATGGTAAGCTGAAGACTGTTTTAGCTAAAGGTGCAGCATATGAATCCTTTCCATGGTCGGCATTTTCAGGGCGAAATCATTCTTTGGGCTGTGCGCTGGTATTG
>NZ_VPEG01000047.1:0-13616 GCF_013417275.1 Acinetobacter sp. YH16038
AACAAGCCGAAATAACCCTGACCAAGCACCACAAACATCAAAATGAGTTCAATCAGCAGCTTGCCCAGGAGATCGTGAAAAGCGGACTCAAGCAAAGTCATGACAAATTGCAAAGCCTGGTCGATCAACACAACGAATTAACTCAGAACAAACCCTTACTGTTTGGAAAAAAAGCCTGGGAAGCCCAACGTGATGCGATTTACCAGGAGCACAAAAAGCTGAAAGGTCAGCATGAACACCAGAAAAAACATGGTGTGAAGGATTTATTGGAAAATGACAAATTCAAAGAACATGCCTGGAAGCAGTACCAACAACAACATCCAGCCAAAGCCAAGCAATACCAGACTCTATACCCATCCTATCAAGTCATTAAAAAATGTGTGGATGAGATCAAAGCAGAACAACAGATGAAACTCAGACAGGAACAACAGCTCAAAGCACAGCAACATGCGCCTAAAATGAAATCTCGTGGCATGAGTCGCTAAACAGAGCGAGTGTCTACGAGCGAACTGAGAAAATTTGCCCATTCCTTTCCCTGATTACAAGCTCCCTATCCATCAATCACCTGCTTTTCAGAGCATCCCGCATGGGTGCGAACTTTCCAAATTTGATTCCTAAACCGAGCGTAGCGAGAAAAAAAGCTCATGAGCGAAGCGAATTCCGAGCTGCTTTTGATCTTGCTTTTGCTTTTTCTCAAATTCACGAAAATATGAACCAAAAATTGCCCCGACGAATCGAGCGAAAGCGAGATTCAATAGAGTTTGAGCGAAGCGAAAACCAAGGGCAATTTTTTACTCCCTGGGCTTTTAATTATTTTTAAGCTTTTAAATGCTTTTAATTAAGCTGTAATCCTTTATTCATAATGGTTCTAGAGATATTAAAACGAGGTTTACCTTGCATTAAAACGAGGTTTACCTTGCATTAAAACGAGGTTTACCTTGCATTAAAACGAGGTTTACCTTGCATTAAGCGAGATAATTATATAACCTCGTCTTATTGAATTAAAAATATAATCTTTTCATATGAAAACAGAACTAGTTGTTAAAGATAACGCCTTAATCAATGCCAGTTATAACCTCGATCTAGTTGAACAGAGGTTAATTCTCCTAGCTATTGTTGAAGCAAGGGAATCGGGTAAAGGGATAAATGCTAATGATCCACTAACAGTTCATGCTGAAAGTTATATTAATCAGTTTGGTGTACATCGAAATACGGCTTATCAGGCGTTAAAAGATGCTTGCGATGACTTGTTTGCAAGACAATTCAGTTATCAGAGTCTTAGTGAAAAAGGTAACACTATTAATCACAAATCAAGATGGGTGAGCGAGGTGGCTTATATTGATAATGAAGCTGTCGTTAGACTTATTTTTGCCCCTGCTATTGTGCCTTTAATTACTAGGTTAGAAGAACAATTTACAAAGTATGAAATACAACAAATAAGTAATTTAACAAGTGCTTATGCTGTTCGTTTATATGAAATATTGATTGCATGGCGTAGTACTGGAAAAACGCCTCTCATAACTATGTATGATTTTAGACAAAAAATAGGTGTACTCGAGACTGAATACAAACGAATGTATGATTTTAAAAAATATGTTTTAGACATTGCATTAAAACAAGTAAATGAACATACCGATATTATTGTCAAAGTTGAACAGCATAAAACAGGTAGATCTATTACTGGTTTTTCATTTAGCTTTAAACAGAAAAAATCAGCCACGCATTCAGTCGAATCTAAAAGAGATCCGAATACATTAGACCTCTTTTCAAAAATAACAGATAAACAACGCCATCTATTCGCCAACAAGCTCTCAGAGCTTCCTGAGATGAGTAAATATTCACAAGGCACAGAAAGCTATCAGCAGTTTGCTGTACGTATAGCTGCCATGCTGCAAGATGCAGAGAAATTTAAGGAATTACTTCCTTTACTCAGAAAATTAGGATTTCAATGACATTGTTAATTGAAATTGTTAAGTTAACAGTCAGGTATTAACACAAGTTGAAAACTGGTTTACATAATGAAAAAACTGTCAGTTTCAGAGTTAGCTAAGCTTTATGGATATTCAAGACAAGCCATATATGCACATATAAACAAAGGAAATTTATCTAAAGGATCTGATGGATTAATTGACTTTTCAGAGGCCCTAAGAGTTTTTGGGGAACCACAAAAAAAAGAGGATACAGTCAATCAAAGTCAATCAATTAACAGTCAAAACTTGACAGAAGTTGACTTACTAAAACGTCAAGTTGACATACTGGAAAAACAATTAAATCAGGCAATACAGAGAGAAAATCAATCTTTAGAACGTGAATCGTTTTATCAAGAACAGATTGAAGCTATGCAGCGCTTACTAGAAGCACCAAAAGCCAATATGACTACCTTTACCGATCAGAGCTTTAAACAGGATATAGCAACGGATCCTCGGTCGGAACTAGCAACGAACTATGACGAATTGACTACTCCTCAGCAAGACAATAAGCGTATTCCTATCCCGGAGCATGTTGAACCAGAACAGAAGAAGAGAGGCTTCCTAAGCCGCTTTTTCCTTCCATATGGTTAGCCAAGACTCCAGTTTTTTGAAGAGCCAATTTCAGTGCAAGCACTTGAAATAATGACTCCTCAAAAAACCGGATGATGTTTATTAAAACTGAATAAAATCGTGGAACATTGCTTATTTATTAAGCGTGGAACACTAAAAAAGATAAAAAAAGCCCGAACAGGGATGTTCGGGCTATCAACTAGAAACTACAGCATTGATTTCTATAGATAATTATAACGCATTTCGCATAAGGTGTATTATGTTAATTTTAGGGAAAATAAATAATTATTAGCTTAAGGCCCACTACCCAATCCTGTAATTAGCCAATCAGATTGAGGAGATTTTTTCACAAGAGTAATAAATAAAATATAGTCACCTACTGGACTGCCAGCATCATCTATATGCACGATTTTAACTTTTACCATCACTGAAATAATTTTATAAAATTCTTGATAATACTCAGGTCTACTTTCCGCTGAATCATCATTAATTCTTATTATTTCTAAAATTTTTGAGTCTTTGAAAGAAAGAAATCTTTCAGGACTTTTTAAGTCTTCATATAATTGCGCATCAGGCCAAACATATTTGATTGCTGATTTTCGATCATGTTTAGCAAGTGAATTTAAGAAAAGTATCGTTGTCTGTTTTGCCATTTCATTGTCATAATTCAATTTCTGTTTATATGAATTAAAGATCAGAATTAAACATAGACCTACAAGCAAAATTCCTACTTTTATAATTTTTGGGCGATTTACCATTCTTTTTGAAAACCCTTTCTAACTGCTAATGTTTAACCTTATCAATAAAGTCAGGCACTTATTTAACATAATGGCTGTTATACGAAATAAAAAAAAACCTAGGCACTGCCTAGGTCTTAAATTTAAAAAAATACATAAAGATTAAGGCGCATGACACTTCAATCAAGCTATATTAATAATTACATACCATAGAAACAGCACCTTGATAGTTACCATTATTGCTCAAAGTCATACGGTAAATTGCACCAAGTACTAGGCTATTTGGTCCATTATCAGCTATGTTAAATGTACCGATCTGATTTGATTCACCTTGTTGTCCTACGATACCCAATAAGTTATAGCTGCTATAGTTATTGAATGAATCAACCCATCTCATTGATGAAGCAAAGGTAGTTTCATCACTGCCATTTTTTGCAGTAAATTTAACGTCGATATTGCCGTTAGGATTTAAGGTAATACTTCCATTATGAATGGATGGAGAAATAAAGTTTTCAAATTGGCCACTATTGGTCACTTTTGCTTGAGTAGCATTAACATCAGTACAGTTAATTTGTTTGGTTTGGGCAGAAATACGCTTAGTAATGATTGGGGTAAATGCAAAATAAAAATAAGAAGCATTGCTATATTTGGAAATATCTGTTGATTTTATTTCCCCATCTTTTTCATAATTAAAAATTCCTTTGGTTACACGAGCAATCGTAAAGTTTTTATTTCCAGCAATTTCTTTCGCAACAATATCTCCTGTAATTTTGTAATCACCAAATTCGGTGATAATACCATCGGCATTTTGTTTTACAGAATCAAGTCTTGATGCACCAGAAGAATTAGGGTAGTCAAAAATAATATTGTAGGATTGTGATGGATTCAATTTTTCCAATACTGAACCAGTAGAAGTATCTGGTGTGGTGCCGCTGTTCCCTGTAGAGCTCGATGTACCATTCCCTGTAGAGCTCGATGCACCATTCCCTGTAGAGCTCGATGCACCATCACTGCCGCCGCCGCAGGCAGTTAAAGTAAGACCCAAAGAAATAACTAAAAAAGAGGTCTTAAATCGGTTCATGGTAATTCCTAGTTTAAAAGAATCAACTATAGTCTATTGTTAGAATACTGAAAATACGAACATCTTTTTATTTACAATAACTTAGGTGCATAAACCTACTTTTAAAGGCTTATTCAGCAAACAATGATTGATAGCTATTAACTTTATAGGCATATTTAATTCAAATATACCTCCCCTTTAACATAATGGCTGTTATACGCAATAAAAAAACCTGGGCACCAACCCAGGTCTAAAATTTAAAAAACAGATAAATATCAGTGCAATAAACTCATTTTTCTAATTTCGCATAACGTGTATTATGTTAATTTTAGGAAAGCTTAATAAATCCGTGTTTAAAAATTAAACTAGAAAGATTTTGTATTACTATCAATTTAGAATTCCTCTCTTATAAATCTTATTTAATGACGCTATCTTTTTGTATTGATGAAGCTATTTTATCAATGGTAGTACGAACACGTATTGGTAAGAAATTTGATCTTTTCCATACAATTTGAATAGGATAGTTAGTACTTGAATAGTTAGTAAGTAGGTGTATTAATTGACCACTTTGTATATATTCTTGAATCAACCAGGAAGGTAACCAACCAATTCCTCCATGCATTAGTACATAATCTAATATGCTTTTTATGTCATCCATTTGAACTTTATTTTTTGGCAAATATTTTATAGTTTTATGATGAGAACTTTGAAATATCCACTTTTCAAGCTGCCCATTTTTCAAATATCCAATAGTCTGATGGTTATCTAAATCTTTGATGCTCTCAGGAACCTGGTATCTTTTTAAATATTCAGGTGTGGCACAGAGCCACATTGCATGCTCAGAAATCTTTTTAACCATTAATTGACTATTATCTTCTAAATTACCAATTCTTATCACTAGGTCATAATTATCTTCAATTAAATCAATATAACGATCATTAAAAGAAAGAACCATATTCAAATTTTGATGTTCATCTGCTAAGTCTCTTAATATCGGAACAATGAACTTTTGTCCAAATAATACAGGCATAGAGATACGTATCATTCCCTGAATATTTTGATTATTACTTTCAAATAATGTCTCAGCTATTAATAATTCTTGTACAGCCCGCTGGCTATGTTCATAGAAAATACTACCTTCTTCTGTGAGAGCTAAATGACGTGTATCTCTGTTAAAAAGTACTACTCCGAGCTGTACCTCAAGCTTTGAAATCATCTTACTGACAGCGGAACGAGTCAGATGTAATTTTTCTGATGCTTTAGTAAAACTTCCTTGTTCAACAACACTAATAAATGCCATCAAACTTTTCAGATCATTAACACGCATATTAGTTCCAATTGGGAATCAATGAGTTGATTTATTATCACTTTTGTATCCAATTTATCAATGATAATCTAATTAAAATTCATATTAGGAACCTTACTATGAACAGAATTTTAGTTATCAAATCTAGTTTTATGCAGGAAAAATCTCTAAGTAATCAGCTCATTAATAAATATTTATATAGACGTAAGCAAAGTGGTTATGTTGACCAAATAATTGAACATGATCTAGGAGCTATGAACTTACCAGTATTAAACTTAGAGATATTTAATGCCTTACGTGGAGAGGCGAATGAAAAACCTGAGGTAAAAGCAGCAGTAGCTCTCTCTGATCAATTTATTCAAGAGCTGAAAGATTGTGATCTATTATTGATTGCAGCACCAATGTATAACTTAAATGTACCAACCCAATTAAAAAACTGGTTCGACTTAATTGCACGAGCACGAGTAACTTTTCAATATACAGAAACCGCACCCGTAGGATTAATTAAAGGTGTTAAATCAATTATCTTTAGTTCACGTGGTGGTTTTCATCAAGATCTTCCAACAGATGCTGTTACAGCATATTTAATAGCAGTATTAGGATTAATTGGTATTGATAAGGTAGATTTTATATATGCTGAAGGCACTGATATTAAACCATTAGGGAAATCTAAAGCACTTGAATTAGCTTCACAGCAAATTGCTTTACAAACGAACGTAGGATTGTAAGTATATTCTTCCTTATGGCAATGAAATTATAATTTTCTATTGTTCTAAGGTTCCTATTTAACATAATGGCTGTTATACGAAATTAATGGATGTTCGTATAGATTACTTGCATATTGTATTCGATCGAATACAATATAGTGAGAAGATAAGGAATCCTCATGATTGAAATTAAACGTCTGCCAGAATTTGATGAATGGTTGGATGGCATTAAAGACAATATGACCCGTATTCGCCTAAATCGTAGATTAGATAAGGTTCAACGTGGAAACTGGGGAGATATTAAACCTCTCCAAGATGGCGTTTGGGAAATGAGAGAATTCTTCGGTGCTGGATGGAGAATGTATTACATCCAACATGGTGATGTAGTGATTGTAATGCTTGGTGGAGGAGATAAATCGACTCAACAACAAGACATCGATCGTGCAGTCAAATTATCGAAAACATTGGAGGATTAAAATGGTTAAAGTCGCTGATTTACCAAGTTTTGATATGGCTGAGTCACTCAAAACTGAAGAAGACATTGTGATGTATCTCAACATGGTTCTTGAGGAAAATGATCCAGCTGAATTAGCTCATGCTCTTGGCGTAATTGCTAAAGCTCGTGGCATGACTCAAATCGCTAAAGAAGCAGGGATTGGACGTGAAGCACTTTACAAAGCCCTACGTCAGGATTCAGCACCACGTTTTGATACGATTAATCGTGTAGTGAATGCTTTAGGCTTAAAACTGACAGTACAACATGCCTAAAAACTTAAAAAATATAGTAAAAATGGGAGCTAAAGGCTCCCATTTTTTGATTCGTATAAATTTACTTTTGACTTAAAGTCTTTAATTCACGAATAGCTTTGCTTAGTTCAAACATTTGGTTGTGTAACTGCTCAGATAACATCTCATTATTTGCATCTTTTTTATTCAAAATATCTGCAATATCAATAGTATCTTCCATAATCTGAATTAATTTACTATGCACCTGTTCATATTCACTATTAGGCATCATTATCTCCTCCAAAAATTTAAGTCATTTAACATAAAATCTCTTATACGAAATCCAAATTCAAGACATAAAAAAGCCCAACATCCTGTTGGGCTTTTTTACGTATTTGATGCGTTGGTATAACTCCTGTCGTACCTGCATATTCCATTGCTACGGTTTCTTATTGTTATCTGGAGCATCCTGCTCTCTATGTGTTCATCATAGAAAATTGAGGGCGATTGGTATAGACGCAAAATACCTGAATGAATGTGAGCCAAGGCTTACAAAATTGATTAAAACTTATCCCGAAAGTTGTCCGCAGAAATTGGGGATGAATTTGATCTTAAAAGGCATATATCTTATAGGGAATTGCGGTTTTTGATCGTTTTTTAATCAATTTTATAGGCAAAAAATGACAAATATGCTCAAAAAGAAACCGACATGTTTCACAGTCGGTTTTTTTCTGTTTTTCAGGGTGGGTGAAAATTCTTAAGTTATTGATTTTAAATCATTATTTTGCTTGCATTTCGCATAAGCTCTATTATGTTAAATGGGAGGGAGCAAAATAAGTTAACATTTTGCTTCCGACCACATTAAGCTAGAGTTTTATTTAAATAAAGCTATTTAGTAATCATTAAAATCTAAATCTAACACCAGCTCCATATAACCAACCTTTCTCAGAGTTTGATTCTATTTGCCACGACGTTTCATCATTACCTTTTGAATACTCATAGGCAATGTCGATATACGGCATGATCTTTTTACTGATTTCATAGCGAGTTTCAAGCCCTGCGGTTGCACTGCTTAAACCAGTTTTTTTCGCATATTTAGAGTCATCACTAAAGATCGCATCCAACTCTAAATAAGTTTGAATAATCAACTTTTGGGTAATCAGAAAATCACGTTCCGTTTCTAGACTAAAGCCCGCATAACTGTCTTCTCCTGCATAGAGATAAGCATCAGTTTCAAAGAAATATGGTGCCATACCATGTAAGCCAATCACTGCATCAACATTTTCTTCGGTATCTTTGCGATGATCATCGAGTTCAACTTTTTCACTGCGATAACGTGCACCAATCTGTGCATCCCAAAAGTCTGAAATCATACGGCTATATAAAAGTTTGGCATCATAATGTGCATCATGCGATTCTTCTTTATCGGCATGAACTTTAATAAAAACCTTATTTTCATCTGTGCCAATACGGGTTTCAAACTCTGACTTTAAACCGCCTGTGCCATCTTCATTGACAAACCACTTATTATCCACCGTCGTAATCGCATAAATTTGCGCACCGTGTTCTGAGCGATGATCATAATGCGAACTCTGCTGAGTATTCGCATCTGGTACATGATGTAAATGATTAACCGTAGATGTTGCCTGATGTTGTGCATGATTCATCTCAGACATGGCTTGATGATTCATTGATGGCATATTTTTCCCATTATTCTGAGTAGTTGAATGATGCCCTTCGTGCGCCACACTTAAGGTCGTTAAACTCAATACCGCAACAGAAAAAATCGCTTTCAATACAAAATTAGTGATGTGCATGTTCAGCTCCTTTTTGCTCAGTTACTTCGTGAGTTTGAGTCGAATTTGTACCTTGAATTGGCATTGTAGATACTTGTTCATCGCTAACATTCGCCACGATTAACTTGTTCATCATCCCCGCACTCATGTGATACAACAAATGACAATGGATTGCCCATTCACCCAATTCATCCGCAGTTAATAAAGCCGTAACTGTTTTACCCGGTGGTACGATCAATGTGTGTTTATTTGGCATATCTACCGACTTTTGACCATTCTCCAGCTGCATAAACATACCGTGTAAATGCATCGGGTGCGCCATCATACTGTCATTAATAAATTTGATACGAATACGCTCGCCATATTTCACTTTTAACGGCTCAGCATCACTAAATTTTTTACCGTTAATGGTCCAAATATAACGTTCCATAGTACCGCCCAAACGCACGACCAATTCACTGCTGGCTTCACGAGTATCTTTTTGCGGCTCTAACGATTTTAAATCGCTATATTGCAAAGCTTTATTACCTGCAGGTGTAGAGGCATTTGCCCAACCATAAACCACTTGATCATTTTTTTGCGGTTTTACTGCGCTATGCTGTGAATGATCCGTGCCTTTCATATCGCCATGGTTCATTTTCGAATGATCCATTCCTGAATGATCACCACCACCATGTCCCATATCTTCCATAGTCAAAAGCGAGCGTGGACGTGGCTGAGGCATATGCATGCCGTGTGTCACAGGATTTAGTTCATTGTGTAGCGTACCAATCGCATAACCTGAACGGTCAATTGACTCAGCTTCAATTTGATAATGTCCACCTTTTGGCTCCACAATCACATCATAAGTTTCAGCCGTACCAATACGGAATTCATCTACAGAAATGGGTTTCACAGGCTGACCATCAGCACTAACCACAGTCATTTTCAAGTTAGGAATACGGACATCGTAGAAAGACATCGCAGATGCATTCACAAAACGTAGGCGAATTTTTTCATTCGGTTTAAACATTCCTGTCCAATTTTGTTCAGGTGTTTTGCCATTAATGAGGAAGGTATAACCTGTAACATCCGACATGTCGGTTTTTAGCATACGCATCTGATTCCACATTTTGCGGTCAGACCATGTCGCTTTTATGCCATCACGTTTAACCTGCTTCCAAACATCACCCAAGGTTTCACGCTGATCTTGATAATATTCAGCTGAAATTTTAAGATCTTTCTGAATTTGATCACTGGTTTTTTCATGAAAATCTGACAACATCACCACATAGTCACGTTCAGCTTTTTCATGTGCTGCCAATGGTGTTTTACCTTTTGGATAAATCACAAAAGAACCATATAAGCCGTCTTGTTCCTGTCCTTTAGAATGAGCGTGATACCAATAAGTCCCGCTTTGGCGAATCTTGAATTTATAAACATACTCGCTTTGAGGCTTAATACCGTTAAAACCATTAAATCCTGGTACACCATCCATAATGCCCGGCAACAACAGTCCGTGCCAATGAATAGAAGAATCTTGGTTTTTTAAATTATTTTTCACGCGAATGATGGCTTCATCACCCTCTTCAAACTCAAGCAAAGGCGCAGGAAATTGACCATTTACGGTAATGCGCTTTACAGGCTTTCCAGTTGGGCTGACCACTGCTTCATCAATAACAAGCTGATATTCACGCACTTCGGCAAAAACCAAAGGCGACGATGCAAAACAAATACCTGCTAATAGGTACGAACTAATTTTATGAGACATAACTTAACCTTAGTTTTTGAAAAATAAATAAATTTTTAAAAAAAATTGGTTAAGTTTTAGGAGGACGTGAAATTTCTTGCCAATACCCATTTAGATATTGGTTGAGGTAATAAAAATTAGGCTGATCTATAGAATAGAAGGTATCTAGGGGATCTAGCGAGCTTTGCAAAGAATGAAGACATGAGATCTGTGTCTGGCAGGATAAGCTAGAACATTCCTGACACTTTTTGTGATCTATATTCTGATTAATAGCTAAATGATTATGGCAATCGGTATTCGTTTGTACTTCGTGATTAATACCATGTTGAGTGACTTGCTGTGCTTGATCTAAACAATGATCTTGGCTCATTTCAGTTTGAATATTGATATGCATTATCTTTACTGATGCAACAGACACACTACTCCATCCTATGGCAAAAACCATAAGAAAACAAAACCAAAGTTTTTTGGAGAGATGAGTCAACACGAATGCTATCTAGGAATAGAATTTAATCCAAAATATCTTAACGGAATTTCAACTATTTACAACTCAATATAATTTAGTAGTTTCTCTAAAATTAACATAATACACCTTATGCGAAGTCAAAAACTCTAGACCTAAAAGTACATATAAAATTAGTGCCTATTCATAATAAAAATTAAAACTCTTGTAATTACTTTCATACTTGTATCAACTTTTTTAAACAGAACTATTGTTCTTAACTAAATGCTCTCATTCCCTCAACGTTCCCCTTCAGTCTGCCTATCGGCAGACGGTGAACGTTGAGGGAATTTCGGCCATACTTACCCTTAAAGGGGCTAATTATCCCCCTTAAAGTATTCCCGAAAATCTATCGGACTGACGGAGCCACGTCTCGGTCGATCGGCAAAGAGTAAGTGTACTTTCTCTTCAGGCTGAGATTACGATCTACACATCGCATTGGCACGTTCTCAAACCGAACAGCAGCTTTTCTCTGCGAGGGTTTCCCCAACATACAATTTAAAGCTTAGCTGAACTACTCATCACGCTGTTGCTTTGCCAATATCCCCTAGTAACAACTTAATCACGATGGTGCGCTAGCGTCGCTAATCCATCCACCCGCACCTGTGAAATCTACAAAATCTGTAAATCAAGCAGAGCGTAGCAAAATTTAAAAAATCGGATTTAAATTGGTTCAATTTCTGCATGTTTCAGAAAAAAAAATTTAATGCATTAATCATTGAACCGAATTCTAAAAAATACATATATGACCTTCAGCACATTTTGATGCCATATAAACCTTTTTATTGACTTATCTAAGAAAAAAATTATTGATCTTTGCAAAACAGAATAAGCTCTAAATAAAAGGGGCAATGCGACAAGCAAGCCTACCTGTGTCCACAATTTTCTTCGAAAATTTGGACTCAGGGACTTGTTAGGGGTTTCACCCCTAAGACCCCAAAAGCAAAAGCTCTTAACGAGACACGAAATGGTAAAAAATAAAACAAAAAAATTTAGACTCACACAGCTCCAGTTTGAGCAACTGGAGCAACACCTGCAAAAGGAAAATACAAGTTTCACTGACTTCATTCATTCATTAATCGAGCGTGAAGTCATGCAAGATGTGATTACCGTTCAACAAACCAAAGACGAAATAAAACCCACAAGAACAAAAATTAAAACAGTGATTGAGGTAGTCAAACGCTATCAAAAGACTGATCCGAATGTATTGCTAGAGCTATCAAGAATCGGCAACAACATAAACCAAATTGCACGAGCGTTGAATATCATCAAGAACGCAGATCCTCAAGAACAACGCAAACTAAATATTTTTAACATGTTGCTTGTTTTAAAAGGCATTCAAACCGAGCTAGAAAAAGTCTTCCCTGCCTTACCTAAAATTAGTCGGCAAAGCCCTGAACGCTTAAAAAAGCAGTTGTCTTCAGTACAACTGGCTGAGGATGATGAAAGTGCATATTAAATTTTTGAATCATGGCAAAGGCAATGCTGCCAAAGCATCGGCATACTTACTCGATAAGTTTGATCACATGGGCAATGTGCGTGCAGGCATTGAAGTTTTAAGAGGTGATGCAACCACATTTAACGCCATTTGTGATGCAAGCCCCCATCTGTGGAAATACACCAGTGGCGTGATTGCTTGGTCAAAGGATGATGCCCCTACAGACGAGCAGATCAGGGAGGTTTTAACCGACTTTGAACAACATGCTTTCTCAGGGTTAGACCCATCTCAATATCATCTGTTTGCCGTTCAACATACGGATGATGATGGCTCAAAGCATATTCATGTTTTAGTACCACGCCTTGATTTACAGAGTGGAAAATCACTCAACATTGCGCCCCCAGGGCATGAGAAACATTTCGACTCATTACGGGATTACTTCAACACAAAATACCAGTGGTCACGCCCTGACGATTTGCTGCTAATGCACACGACACAAGAGCCGAACCACGTTGCCAAGCTTAATGCTCAAGCAAAAAAAATACTCTCAAGCAAAGAGCTAGAAACCTTGCCCAAAAAGCAATTTTACAAAGCAATTGATAATTACGTGAAAACCCTCTTAAAAACCAACACAGCAAAAAATAGAGCGGAAATAATCACCTGTATCAAACAACTAGATGGAGTCGACTCGATAAAACCAAATAAAGAGTCTCTAACGGTCACTCTCAACAACGGCAAAAAACATCGAATAAAAGGTGATTTCTATCATGAAAACTTCGAAATTGGATCTTATTCAGAGCATCTCAGAGCAGCAGCAGAAAGCCGACCAACTGCAAGTGAGCTTGCAGCAGCTCTCACAGACGCTGAGCAACTTCGAGCAACTTATAGAGCAAAGCGAGAAGCCTATAATCAACAACACCACGCTTTTACGCAAAGTACAGCAGACGACAACAACCATAGAATCGCACCTAAGCTCGATTTTGACCGAGCTAGGGTTTCTATCACCCCAAGCAATAAAAACGCTAACAGCGAGCTATACGGAGCAAATAGAGGCACTTCAAACGCAGTTAGCGAA
>NZ_VPEG01000048.1:0-12821 GCF_013417275.1 Acinetobacter sp. YH16038
CAAAGCACGTAGTGTTCATGGATTTCTAGGAGGGATTTACGCGTCCTTGTGTGCATATCAACTGATCCATAAAAATAAGCCAACAATTCAAATTATGAAGTCATCGGCTTAAGCAGGATTCGGGTTAATTAGCTTTATAAACATAAAACGTGGATTTAGGTCCACGTTTTATTTAATACTTTCATTCTACTTTATCGATAAAGAAAAGTAGAAGCTATTTAAATCAATCCTGTAGATTTTTATTTTTTATCATCCTTATTTTTTGATATATTTAGATGACTATATTATTTAATATTTTTTATAAAAATTAAATTTTATCTAAAACTAAGTTAAAATATAATTACCTTCATGGGAAATTAATTAAAATTTAAAATATATTTATTGTTCTTTATATTTTAAAATTGGCAGTAAAAATGATTATTTAGAGGTAGTTTATGGAAACAGGTATTATTCTTGGTATTCTATTCGCAATTATTGTGTTGTTAGTTATTTTTTATAAAAAGAAAAAGTAAATAACAGTTTTTTGGCAAATACAGATCCCCTACTTAGATAAAACTGAAAAATTCATTAGATTAATTTCAGATACAGATTAAATTTTGACTTGTGGATATTGAAGACGGCGATCATATCCAAATGCAGGATGAGACCAGATGTCATGCATCGGGATTTTTACGTCTAGTGCAAGCGGTAATTTTTTGGGATTAAATTCCATCTGGCTTAAATCATTTCCCCATGCAATCAGGTCGACATCCAGGCTGATCTGATGCGATGGTCGCACCCGCCCTGAATCCGTTTCCATTTGCTTTAATAAATCTGTCATATCTTGAACAGAAACTTCACTGTATAGGAGGCAGGCCGCATTCCAGTAATCTGCTCCGATACTATCCCGACATGGAATGAGGTAAATTGGAGAAAACCGGACTTCCCCCAACTCACTGATCCGTTGCTGGGCAGCCTGAAAATGTTGCTGTGGATGACAATTACTCGCCAGTGCTAGGGCGAATATCGTTGCGGTGGCGTTCAAGACGTATCCCTACAGAATTGGCTTGCGCGATAATGGCAGGCTTACGGATCGTAATCATAATCGATTCTACACTTTCAAAGGTAGCAAAAAGCGCGTCTAGCACCAGTTTTGCTGCATGTTCGATCAATTTTGGCTGAGCTTCCTGAATCACCCGCGCTGAAATCTCGCAGATTTCGGCATAATTCAAAGTATCTTCCAGTTCATCTGACTGTGCCGCTTGTTCTAAGTTGGTACGAATGTTTAGATCCAGCATTAAAGGCTGAATGATTTGACGCTCCCAATTAAAGCAGCCGACTACTGTATCGACCTTTAAGCCTTCAATAATAATTGCGTCCATTTTAAAACTCGGAATTTAATATTTACCAATAATCTCCCTAAATCCCTCTTTAATACAGAGGGACTTTCATCACTTCTATTTATTTTGTAATGAAAGCCTCCCTTTCTTAAAGGGAGGACGGGAGGGATTAAATTAGTGCTTTAACAGCAAATTTGGGTCCATAGTCTGAACCATCTGCAAACGCTGATCTGCATAGATATCTGTATACGGCGCCAGAATTCTCATGAAACGGTCGAAATACAGCATTTGCTTGAACAATAAAGCAAAGTCACGTGGGAAACGAATGCCATGACGTTCACCGACTGCTACCATATCCATCATGATATCGTTGAGATCTGCAGGGCTTGAAGTTAATAGATCCTGAGGATCAGCTAACATCACACCACTAAATAAACGTTCAAGATCAGCCGCAAGCACTTTGGTATCAATCTCAACTGCAGTCATACCCATTTTCAGCATATTCTCTGCCATCAGGGTATAATTGGTATGCTGCAAGGCATCCATAAAGGCCATACACGCTGTCCAGACTTCTGGTTTAAGCTGGCCGACAATACCAAAATCAATAAAGCCCACACGACCATCTTCAAGCAGCATCAGATTACCCGCGTGTAAATCAGCATGGAAACTGTTACACATCATCAGGCTGCCAAACCAGGTGTTCATTGCAGTGATGAGAACCTGTGACGGGTCTTTAGCGACCTTTTTCACCACTTCAAAATCAGTCAGTGGCACGCCATATAAACGTTGCATGGTCAGCACACGACGTGTTGAATATTGATGATAAACCTTAGGAGCAGTTGCTGCTTTATTGTTGGTGATATTCAGATAATTGACGAAATCATCCAGATTTTGTGCTTCTTCAATAAAATCAACTTCACGCACCATCCGGGTTTTGATTTCTTCGACAATATCGGCCAATGACGCAAATTTCACTTTCGGTACCGCTTTTTCCAGCAGTTTGGTCGCCCAATGCAATACATTTAAATCGGTATATAGAATTGTTTCCACACCCGGCTTTTGTACTTTAATAACTACATCTTCACCAGAAACCAGCTTGGCCGCATGTACCTGTGCAATGGAAGCAGAAGCCAGTGGTGTTTCTTCAATTGAGGCAAAGATTTCATCCAAGTTTCGGCCAGAAAACTCTGATGCTAGCACTTCCTGGATATAGCTGAATGGCAAGGTCGGTGTTTGATCCAGACAGCCCTGAAACTCTTCCACATATTCACGCGGAAACAGCGACGGCGTACTGGCAATAAACTGACCGAGCTTGATATAGGTTGAGCCTAAAGACTCAAATGTTTCACGCATGAGTTTGGCATTACTTGGCTTTTCAGTGGCATATTTAATGCCGGCCTTCGCCGCAACTACTGCGGTTTCACCCATACGGGCAACCGAACGTATTCCATCTAACCAGATATTTTTTTTCATAATGTCTTAGGAAAAATTAATTACATGCAGTGTAGCAAAAAAATTAAATTTTGCAGGCCTATCTTGCCTGACAGACCGGGCAATCTGTATCTTTTTCGAAACTTAAAATGCGCTGTTTGAAACTCAGACCATCCCAGAGTAGAAGTTTCTGTCTAAGTGGCATTTTACCCAGGCCTAAATAAAGCAATGCATGATGAGCTTGCAAACTCGCCATCACATTTGGCGTAGTCGCCAAGACGCCTGAGTCTGCACAACGCAAACTGGTATCAGCCTGATGTTCAGGTGGAAACAGGCAGGCATAGCAAGCTGAATCCCCTTCCATCATGAACAGTTGCCCTTGCAAACCAATCGCAGAAGCACTGATTAAAGGCACATTCAGTTTTACACAGCTTTGATTGATCAGATAACGTGTCTCGAACTGATCACATCCATCCAGCACCAGATCTTGATGTTCAATGATACTTTCTGCATTTTCAGTTGTTAAAGCCTGATTAATATATTCAACCTGAACATTCGGATTAATCTGAGCCAGCCTTTTCGCGAGTATTTCTGCCTTATAAAAGCCTAAATCATTTGGCGTAAATGCCAGTTGTCGTTGCAGATTACTCATCTCGATGGTATCAGGATCAATCAGAGTAATTTTGCCTACACCCGCTCGTGCCAGAAGTTCTGCCAAGGCACAACCAATCCCGCCACACCCCACGATACAGATATTAGAAAATTTCAGCTTTTCCTGTGCTTCAATATCCCAGCCATCCAGAAGAATCTGGCGACTATATAAGTGCAATTCAGCATCGGTGAGTTCAAACTCTGGGGATATGGCATCCATAGTCGATATAGACAACGTCGTTCCTTGTTTCGAAGATTTTTAAGAAGCATGTGCCACAAAAAGTGCATTTACCGAAATTTCAATATGCGGATAAATCTCGAGCAAATTAACTTCTCTGCGCATAAACAGCAAATCAATAAATGGCTTGGCAATACTAGCGCTAAATAGCATATCAGTTAAATGCTCGGTATCAAGCTGATAGTGTCCTGATAAATATGTAATAGTCATATTATGAATGCACTTAACTTGATCTATATGCCACTTAATTTATTCACGTATTACATCTTCCTGGAACCTCGTTCTTCTATTCTTTTATCACCCTGTAACTGAATTTCGATTGTTTAGCACTTCTGTAGCTGCTACCTGCAATTCAGTAGGAAAATGTATCAGTTCAGTGAGACCCTCTGTATCCATTCCCAAATATGATTAAGCTGCTTAAGGAATAGCAATTATCCTCGCTTTCAATAAATAGTATGGAGCATATAGATGAACGAACAAAATCAGCATAATAATCGTGAAAAATTATGGGAACTAATTAAAGATGTGCGTTACACCATGATCAGCCATGTGACCGAAAGTCAGGAAATTCATTCTCAGCCAATGACCATGCTCAATTCTGAGCAAATGAATGAAGATCAGAATTTGTATTTCATCATGCGTGACACCAATGATCTGGTTAAAGCTGCCAATACTGGTCGTACTCAGATTGGCCTGTCTTTCGCTAAACCTTCTGATGGTATTTATGTATCAATCAGCGCAAATGCACAGATCAGTACTGACCGTATTTTGATTGAAAAATTATGGAATCCATGGGCAGAAAACTGGTTTGAAGGTAAAGATGATCCTAGCGTGCGTGTACTGATTGCTGAAGCTGAAAGTGCAGAATACTGGAATGTCACCGATAACAAAGTAACGCAGCTATTTAAGGCATTAAAAGGTGGTGTGACTGGCGAAGCTGGGGAACCAGATGCTGAGCACAAAAAAGTTGATCTATAAGTAAATAAGAATTCCACCTTCAATTTAGCCTCTTATTAAGAGGCTAAATTTTTGATTTATTTTATTTAAAAGATGAATAGTATTACATTGTAATGACAATTATTTTCTCTGATAAATTCGAACATAAACAAATTAATCGTATAAAAAAGGCCGCAATTGCGACCTTTTCAATATATTTAAATGAATATATTAACTGACCTGTTTAATGCCTTGAATCTTGGCAATTTCCTGTTGTTTAAGCAGATTACGCTGAATTTTACCGCTAGATGTTTTAGGTAAATCACTTACAAACTCAATCTCTTTCGGATAGGCATGTTTAGATAAACGGGAACGCACATAGTTTTGCAATTTCAGCATCAGTTCTTCACTAGCGGCATATTGTGATTTAAGCACTACAAAGGCTTTCACAATTTCGGTACGTTCCGGATCTGGTTTTCCAACCACAGCGGACTCGAGCACCTCTTCACACTCCAGCAAGGTACTCTCTACATCAAAAGGTCCAACTCGATAACCCGAAGTCGTAATGACATCATCCGCACGACCAATGAAATCTATTCCACCATGTTCATTCAGTTTTACGGTATCTCCTGTTAAATAGTACTGTCCCACAAAGGCTTTCCGATTATTGCCGCCATAGCCTTCAAACCACATCAAAGGTGAGGCTGAGTAGTCCATGGCCAAAGTACCAATACCACCTTTTTCGACTTCCTGATGCTCTTTATTTAAAACTGCAAAACGATGTCCTGGAATGGCAAAGCCAGCAGAACCGATTTTCTTGTGATGCTCCAGCGCATGATGATTGGCAATCACCATCCCAAGTTCAGTCTGTCCATACTGGTCGTAGATATTCACGTCCATTTCATGATTAAACCACTGAATGACTTCAGGCGTTAATGGCTCACCTGCACTACTGACCACACGTAAACACGAGCTAATCTCAGCATCAAATTTCTCCTTAAAGCCAAAGAACATCCGGAATGCAGTTGGAGAACCAGTCAGGTTATTCACCCGATATTTTTTAATGACTTCAACAGCATTGTCTACACTAAAGGCACGTTCATCCAGAATAATGCTATGCCCCAAACTTAATGGACCTGCAATTCCATAATACAGACCATAAGCCCAACCCGGATCTGCCAGATTCCAGAAAGTATCTTCGTCGCGTAAATCTACGGCGTGCAGCATATAGCCTTTAAATGCCAGTAAAGCTTTAAGTGGTACAGGCACTGATTTTGCAAGTCCCGTTGTACCCGAAGTAAACATCATCAGGAAAATGTCACTAAAATGACCTTGAACCGGCTCAAACTCAGTTGGATATTGCTTCAGTTCAGTCCAGAAATCTGCATCCTGATTGATACTTTCAGGCGTTTGATGGACGGTTAAAATATGTGGAATATCCAGATCATTCAGTTTCGCACGCTGTTCCTGATTGGTAATAATGAGTCGGGTATGTGCGGTATTAATACGATGCTCGATTGCCTTGCTTTCAAAAGCGGTAAATAAAGGCTGATAAATCGCACCAATACGCCAGGTGGCTAGAATGGTAATTAATAATTCTGGGGTTCGTGGGAGCAGTCCGGCAATACAGTCTCCTGCTTGTAAACCCAGTGAGGTCATATAATGAGCCAATTGTCCTGAAGCCTCAGCCAATTGTTCAAAAGTCCAATATTGGGTCTTGCCATTTTTACCTTCCCAGATTAACGCGATCCGGTTTTGTCCCAGAAAACGTCCACAGCATTCTGTATAGGCATTGAGTGAATCTGGCGTTCCTGCCAGATGTTGTTGAACCATAGTGTCAAAATCAAATTCACGATACGCTTGTTCTAGTGTCTTCATCACGACAACCTCTATTCCGTTTATAAACAGACTTTATGTCTGTGTCCGTTGTATTTGTTGTTCTGTCTACCGTCTGCGAATTCCATTGCAATGCCGGTTTTATATAACATGCCCTATTGCTAGGACATGTTAGGTGTCACTCTACTGAGTCACTTTTCGCTTTATCAATAATTGACCATGTTTTATAGACCATCACAATTTCCATCTCCCTCAAATGAGCTGCAGGATTTGAACAGTCGGCTATTTCATGACTTTTAAACTTTGCTCACTTCCCGAGCAATGACCAGACGCTGAATATCTGATGCACCTTCATAAATCTGGCTCACTCTGACATCACGGTAAATACGTTCAACCGGGAAATCTGAGACATAGCCATAACCGCCATGAATCTGAATCGCATCCGAGCAGACTCGCTCTGCAATCGTCGAAGCAAACAGTTTAGCCATGGACGCTTCTTTTAAGCATGGTAATCCTGCATCTTTAAGCGTTGCTGCATGTAAGACCAGTTGTCTTGCTGCCTCAATCTGGGTGGCCATATCTGCGAGACGGAATGCTACTGCCTGATGCTGCACCAGCTCTACACCAAAAGATTTACGTTCATTGGCATATTCAACAGCAGCATCCAGTGCAGCTCGTGCCATACCTACAGATTGTGCTGCGATCCCGATCCGGCCAGATTCCAGATTAGACAAGGCAATCTTGTAGCCGTCACCTTCTTGACCTAACAGGTTCTCAGCCGGAATCCGGCATTGATCAAAAATAATGGTCGCGGTATCGGAACAATGCTGCCCCATTTTTTCTTCCAGATTCGAGACGATATATCCTGGACTATCGGTAGGTACCAAGAAACATGAGATTCCTTTCTTGCCCGCAGATTTATCTGTCACTGCAAATACCAGTGCAATCTGGGCATGCTTACCGGTAGTAATAAACTGCTTGGTGCCATTTAATACCCATTCATCGCCATCACGTTCTGCCTTACATTCTAGTGCGCTGGCATCGGAACCGGCTTGAGGTTCCGTCAGGCAGAAACACCCCAACCATTCACCGGTAGCCAGTTTGGTCAGGTATTTCTGCTTTTGTTCCTCGGTACCATAACGCTGGGTAATCCCGCAAGGCAGTGAATTCTGCACACTGACAATGGTCGAGATGGCTCCATCTCCAGCAGCGATTTCCTCAAGAGCCAGTACCAGCGACACATAGTCCAGGCCTGCTCCACCCCATTGTTCAGACACGGTCATACCGAGTGCACCGAGTTCACCGAGTTCTTTCAATTCTTGTGCTGGAAATTGAGCCGTTTTATCCCTTAGACCAGCGGTAGGTTTCAGTTTTTGCTGCGAATAGTTTCGCATCATCTCCTGAATCATTTTCTGTTCGTCATTTAAAAGCACTGCGTATATCCCTTACTTATCTTTTAATTTTCCATATAGAGTGAATAAACCTATCTACTCTGACTTTTGTATTTTGCTTCGTTGGCTCGAACTTATTTTGGAGCCATACGGATGGCGCCATCCAGACGAATCACTTCACCGTTCAGATAGCTATTTTCGAAGATATGACCTACTAACTGGGCAAACTCCTGAGGTTTGGCCAGACGTGGTGGAAATGGAACCATCTGCCCCAGAGCATCCTGTACATTTTGCGGCATGCCTTTCAGCATTGGGGTTTCCATAATGCCGGGTGCAATGGTCATGACACGAATCGCTTCACGTGCCAGCTCACGCGCGAGTGGCAGCGTCATCGCAACGACTGCACCTTTAGACGCAGAATAAGCTGTTTGGCCAATCTGACCATCAAAGGCTGCAACTGAAGCCGTATTCACGATTACACCGCGCTCCTCTTCATCGGTTTGCAGCTCATACTTCGCGATTAAAGCCGCTGCAAAACGAAGCATATTGAATGTGCCACTTACATTAATATTCAACACTTTCTGGAACATCGCCAGTTCATGGATTCCATTGCGGCCCAGTACCTTGGCAGAAGGTGCAATACCAGCACAGTTCACCAAGCCATTGAGTTGGCCATACTGATTTTCAACATGATTAAAGAAAGCTTCAACCGCCTGCTCATCCGTTACATCCAATTGTACAAATTCAGCCTGCTCACCCAGTTGCTGTTGTAAGGCATTGCCCTGTTCCTGGTTCATATCGACTAGAATCACTTTTACACCCTGTTCTACCAGATGAGTCGCTGTGGCTGCACCCAGACCTGATGCACCACCAGTTACCACAATCACTTTTCCCTGAATTTTCATGTTAATGTCCTGTTCCTATTTTTATGACAAGCTACGACTTAATAGGCAGAGTAAACAGAGATTTTATTCTGTACAATTTCCAAATGTTGCATCTTCACTGATGGATTTGGACAATAAAGAAGGGATATCTGACTGGCTATGCATTTACCAGCCTTGGAATATAGTAAGGGAACCATTTCGATTGATCTGGTTCATGAAGCACTGCTGAATGCCAAAGCACAGCATTATGATATTGCTGCGATTTTAACTAAGGCTGCCATTCCATTAGAGATTCTTCATTCCGCTAAAGCACGGGTGTCAGTGGCGCAGTATGCCGCGCTATGGACTGCACTTGCCGATAGCATGAATGACGAATTTTTTGGCATGGACAGCCATCCAATGCGCCGTGGCAGTTTCAAACTCTTGTCAAAAATGCTGTTACAGACCGATACGCTGGAAAAAGCTCTGCAGCAAATCCTGCAATTTTTTAATCTGATTCTGGATGATCTGCACAGCACACTGATGGTCGAAGAAAACTTTGCCTATATCGTGATCTATGACCAGAACCAGACCAAGCGCATGTTTAGTTATGCAACCTATCTAATGCTGATTCATACCCTGCTATGCTGGTTAAGCGGACAGCGGGTTTTACTTAATCAGATTCAACTGAAATGTGCCGCACCACTCGATGATTTTGATTATAAAGTCCGTTTTTGTGAGCAGATTGAATATCAGGCCAGTGAAAACTATATCCAGTTTGATGCAGCCTATTTGCAGCTCCCAGTAAAACAGGATCAAACCTCCTGGTATCAGTTTATTCAACAGACTCCGCATAACCTACTAGTTCGCTTTAAAAATCCTTATGCGCTAAGTGCACAGATCCGCAAACAGCTTTTAAAAGTACCTCCGGCTGAATGGCTTGAACTGAATGAGCTTGCTTTGAAAATGAATATGTCTGAAGCCACCATGCAACGGCGTCTTAAAAATGAAGGTGTGACTTATCAACAGCTCAAAAATGAAATTCGTCGTGATACAGCCATTGAACTATTAACCCGTACGGATCAAAGTTTGCAGGACATCAGTGATCAGCTTAACTTCCAGGAAGTCAGTGCTTTTCATCGTGCCTTTAAAAAATGGACAGGGGTTAGTCCAGGTGCCTATAGACAAAATATTACTAGATAATTTATATTTAATAAGACTTAAAAACGATTAAAATTTAGCATATAAATTTAAATTTATATTTTCTCAACAGTTATATTTTTCAAGGCTTACAGCCCAAAAATAGAGGACTGAACGGTCATCCATAATGCTTTGCATTTCCTATTAATATAGTTTATTTTTCAATCAATCTTTAGTGTTTCACTTTTGGCTGTGCTCCCTTTCCCTCTTTCCTTGTTGAAGGTATTCCCATGTTAAAGATGACTGATGTTCTTGGAAAAAATCTTGTTCAAAACTTCGCCCAGGCTTTAGTTTCTTCGACCGATCTTAATGCAGAGCAATTGAATCAAGGCATCTTGAATGCGTCTGATTCTGCCCTCAAAGATGCTATTGTGCACTTCTTTAACCAGATTGATGCCATTGAAGCTGCGAAATCGCTTGAAATTCCGGCTGAGCGCATCGTTGCATTACAACAAGGTATTGCACTGAAAGATGAACAATATCTTGCTGATACTGCCAAAGTCGTGGCCCTTTGCCTGGCAATGGAAACTGGTAGCCTGGATCAAGTCAAGGTTTATGACTGCTTGCAAGACTACCCAATGTAAGCTATCCAGAATGATAAAATAGTGACTCAAAAAGCGATGCTGATGCATCGCTTTTTTATAGCGCTACTTATTTATAAAGTCTCATACTACAAAGATGAATGATCAGAAAAACAGCTTATCAATTTATGCCATACCATTTTTAAAATTTCATCTAAGCAGAACCTTTCTATTTTTTATTTAATAAATTAAAACAAAAACAATCACTTATATTTAAAAATGTAAATTATTTCATTTTTTGATTTGATTATCTTTTTTTCTTTTTTGTGTGCTTATCAATTTACCGCTATGAATGTCAAAAATTTAATTCAAGATTGAGATATTCATGAAAAAAACATTAAGAACTTCAGGCCTGACTTTACTCGGTCTTTCTATTTCTCTCTTTACCGGCTTGGCTAACGCAGCGATTCCATCTGAATTAAAATTGGACTATGCCTATTACGCACCGACCAGTCTGGTGGTTAAAGAACAGAAACTGCTAGAAAAAGCTTTGCCAAAAACCAAGATTAAGTGGGTATTTAGCCAGGGCAGTAACCGCTCACTCGAATATCTAAATAGCGGCAGTACAGATTTTGCTTCTACTGCAGGTTTAGCGGCAGTGCTTAGCCGCGCCAATGGTAGCCCGATTAAAACGGTTTATATCCAGAGCCAGCCTGAATGGACAGCACTGGTCGTTAATAAAGATTCAAACATCAAATCACTGAAAGATCTGAAAGGTAAAAAGATTGCTGCCACTAAAGGTACAGATCCTTTCTTATTTACTTTACAAGCCTTAGATACGATTGGTTTGGGCAAACGCGATGTAGAGCTCGTTCATTTACAGCATCCGGATGGTAAGACTGCGTTAGAGCGTAAACAGGTCGATGCCTGGGCAGGCCTTGATCCTTTAATGGCATCTGCGCAGGCACAGTCAGGTGCCAAATTACTGTATCGCAATGTCAGTTTTAATTCTTATAGCGTACTGAGCGTAAAAGACCAGTTTGCCAAATCCAGTCCGGAAGCGATTGAAGCAGTGATTAAAGCTTATGAACAGGCACGTCAATGGGCGAAAGCCAATCCCGACAAATTGGCTGAATTACTGGCACGTGAAGCCAAGCTTCCGATTGAAGTCGCCAAGCTTCAACTCAGCCGTACTAATCTGGATCAGAATATTCCAACCACCAAACATACCGGAGCATTACAAAAAGCCGGTCGTATCCTGACGGAAGAGGAACTGGTTCGTAAAGGAACCAATGTCAATCAGGTTGTGACTCAATTATTTGATGCCCTCTATGCAAAAAAGGTTGTAACTAAGTAATGGCTATACCGAAAAGCATCTCGGAACAGTTGAACGTAGAAGAACAGCCAAAATCCGCTGTGCTACCACGCAGTATTTCGCTGATCAAAGCCCTAACCTTACCTGCTATTTTTATCGTATTGGTAGAAATACTGGTCCGTAATGGCGTAATCGAACCTTATCTGTTGCCTGCACCGAGTAGCCTGTTTCAGTCCTTTACTGAACTGGCTGAGGGCGATTTATGGCAACACATCTGGACCAGTAGCTGGCGGGTTTTTCTTGGCTTTGGGATTGGTAGTGGATTGGGACTGATCTTTGCGATCCTGGTTGGGTTAAACAGACATGCAGAAGATTTTCTGGAACCAACGTTTTCTGCAATTAAATCCATTCCGAGTCTAGCCTGGATTCCTCTACTCCTACTTTGGCTGGGAATTGATGAATCTTCTAAAATCACCTTGATCGCAATTGGTGCCTTCTTCCCGACATATACCAATACTGTGGCTGCGATTCAGGGTGTAGATCGTAAACTGCTTGAAGTCGCGAAAGTCTATCGCCTGAAATACTGGCAACAGGTTCAGCAGATTGTATTGCCTGCTGCCTCACCGGGAATATTGACTGGCTTAAGGAATAGCCTGAGTTTATCCTGGATGTTTATGATTGCAGCTGAATTGATTGCTGCCACTCAAGGGATTGGTTATCTGCTCAGTGATGGTCGTGAAACTTCACGTCCGGATATTGTGATTATTGCGATTATCCTGTTAGCAGTCCTAGGCAAAATCACCGACAGTATTATGAAATTGTTTGAAACCCGCTTACTGCGCTGGCGAGATGTGATTAAAAAGTCATAATTTATTGAATAAAAGAATTAAAAAAGCGACCTATCCAGGCATTGCTGTCCCACAATTTTTCACAAGAGGAAGCTCATTTGAGCTTCCTCTTGTTTTATGGGTATTTTATCGGGTGAAAATAAAACTTTTAAAGTTCTTCTTTCAAACAAATTCACTTGAATTATTCTGAGTAAACGTTGAACTGTCCAACCTGTTTTTCCTAAATGTTGAGCGAAACTCACCAATAAATAGGCGATCATCGCAATCCAGAT
>NZ_VPEG01000049.1:0-12677 GCF_013417275.1 Acinetobacter sp. YH16038
ATTTAGGAAAAACAGGTTGGACAGTTCAACGTTTACTCAGAATAATTCAAGTGAATTTGTTTGAAAGAAGAACTTTAAAAGCTTTATTTTCACCCGATAAAATACCCATAAAACAAGAGGAAGCTCATTTGAGCTTCCTCTTGTGAAAAATTGTGGGACAGCAATGGGAAGTTCCCCTCTTTTTAAAGAGGGGTTGGGGTGGATTAAAGTTGTTGAAATTGTTTAGAGAATAAAATGTCACTTTTAAGAGAGATACAAATTGATGCTATAAACTCAAATGCTAAGATTTCAGATTTATTAAGAAAATGTCAAATATTAGCTTATAGATTGGGTAATGAAGATTTTAAGAATTGGATTAGCTTCGAATTGCAAGGCTATCCACAAGACCCAAAAAATGTACCTGACTATAGAATCTTAAATGTTAATTCAAAAGGCCATTTTGCAGGTGCTTTTGGAAGTGCTTTAAATAATGCAGATATGTTGACTTACAGTTTGCCAGAGCAACTTCAAAAAAGTTTATCAAAAGCATATTTTTTTAGTCCTATTGCAACCCTTGAGAGTTTAACAAATAATGAAAGTGAGGTCTTAACTCAAGATTGGAATCCAGCGATTATTGCTCATTACGGTTCTAAGATGTATGAGGGTTATAATTGTATGCAAGCTTGGAAAGTAATACCTGCTTCAGCTGTAGTAGGAATAATAGATACAGTAAAAACAAAAATCTTAAATTTTGCTTTAGAAATTGAGCTGTTAAATCCGCAAGCAGGTGAAGCTGCATTGAATTCTAATCCGATTCCTCAAGAAAAAGTCACCCAGATTTTTAATTTTAATATTGCTGGTAATGTTCAAAACTTAGCTTCAGGAAATCATCACAGCACTATCCATCAAGAAATTAATAACTCTCAAATTCCTCAAGAGTTTCTAGATTTATTAAGTACTTTGAGAAAATCTGAAATCGAGGAAGAGTTAGTTAGCGATCTAGAACTAAGAATTGAAAAATTAGGAACCTCAATTGGAACACCAGAATATACTTCCCAATATGGTGAGCTAATGAGTTTTCTCTCTAATCATGTGACTATATATACTTTCTTAGCTCCATTTATTCCAATGCTATCAAGCTATTTATCATAGAAAGTGAAAGTGATTAGGCACAGCGACGAAATATCATTAGATCACAAATAAAAATAACACTTAGCTTTAACGACACTATCATTTACAAAAATGGACAATAGACATTCATCACAACAGAGTTATACTGCTTAGACCATTTTCTAAAACAACGGAGAACAAAGATGGTTACAGCTGGCTCAAAACCGGGAACAGGTTTCTATTTTTGTGTTCAATGCGGACATCGCGTCTTCTTAGAAATTGGTACAGACCGACTACCACCGTGTACCAAATGCCTCGGCACCCAATATAACGATAAGGTTGCCTAAGCACACGATATTCAAAACAGAAGATCCTGTTTTAAATAAAAGCCCTATCACCCTATAGGGCTTTTTTGTTAGCGTATAATTTACATTATAAAAATGGCTTAAATCTCAAGGGCAAGCAGCATGGAAACAATCCTCGGTTTATGTATCGGTATCGGCTTGAGTGCAGCCTCTGGTTTCCGTGTTTTTGTGCCTTTGCTGATAATGAGTATTGCCGCATTGATGGGCTGGTTTGAACCGATGACCGGTTTTGAATGGCTGGCCATGCCGGCAGTCTGCCTGGCTTTAGCCATCGCGACCCTCTGTGAAATCGCTGCGTATTATATTCCCTGGGTGGACAATGCCATCGATACAATTGCAACGCCTGCTGCCATACTGGCCGGAACTCTGACCACGATGGCTGCCAGCAGTGGAGAAATGTCCCAGTTTGCAGCTTGGGCCGCAGCGATTATTGTCGGTGGCGGAACAGCAGGGGCCGTGCAACTGAGCAGTGTTGCAGCACGTGGACTATCAACTGCCACTACAGGCGGTGTTGCGAATCCCGTACTCTCAACCGGAGAGTGGATCGGGGCTATTCTGTTATCCATTCTGTCATTGCTTTTGCCAGTGCTAGCTGCCTTGCTGGTTGTAATGCTAGCCATCATGGCAATTCGCTGGATACGTCTAAAAAAGAAAAACAAGCTAGAAAATTCCGCCTTATAAGAATCAGATAAATAAATATTTATCACTCATTCTTAATGAAATATTTGCTTAAAGAAAGGCCCTCATCTTGTTCATTAAATTGCTTGATTTTTATTCAAAAAAGACATAATTTTATTATGGGATTATAAAAGGCATAATTTTTGTATGGTTTTATTTGTGGTTGAACTTTATAAAAACAATATTAGGGGAACTATAAATGATTAAATTTATTGTAGATGAACAAGAGTCTGCCCAAGGCGTGCACTATATTCATAACGCAACACGAGGCTGTGAAGACCTGCCAGAATTTGATAACCAGATTCTGATTGGATATTTTGCTAATTATGATCTGGCTTATAAACGCGCAAGAATGAACTGGCCGAGGGAGAAAGTAGAGGGCTGTCATAAGTGCTGTACAGAATGAGATTTATAGACATATTGGTCGTCATTTAAAACCCGCTATACAGTGGGTTTTATCATTTATCCTGTTTGAAAAATGATCAATTTGACCCCATATAAAACTATAGATTTATCATGTTTAGGGCTGCTCAATTGCAACATTATCTTGATCTCAATCATGACTCGGGTGTGGCCAATTATGAGATTGGCAATGAGTTTATTCGGGTTCAATTTAAGAAAACTTCGAAAGTGTATACCTATAGTTATAGCAGTACGGGCTATCAGCATGTGGAAAATATGAAACAGCTGGCCCAGTATGGTGATGGCTTAAATGCCTATATCAATCATCATACCCGTCATCTGTTTGTACGCTAAAAAGTGATCGCTGGAAGTGAGAACTGAAACTTTTAGCTGAAAATATTTAAACCATTTCCCTTTAGATCACAGATACAAATCAGCAGTTCCTGAACATTTGATCAATCTGTTAACTTAAGGATAGATGGCTCTACAGGCAGGGAATCACTATGAATCTCGATTTCTGGTGTCGGTTTTTACTTTATACATTGGCTTTGAATTACAGCATTTTAATGCTCTGGTTTTTGCTGATTGTCTGCACGAGACTGGGTGAAACGATTGCATGGTCAATGGTTTCAGCTCTCAGATCCAACTTTTGATGCCATTCACTATAGCGGCATGGCCATTTATAAAGTCGGGATATTCCTGTTCAATCTGGTTCCGCTAATTACCCTATATTTGATGGGGAAAAGTTAGGAGATAAAACTTTCCAAAGTTCCAGGAATAAATAAAACTGATAGTCGCATCAGCATTACACAGAGCAGTTTAAGGCTTATAATGCTCGAAACAGGATAACAATATGGAAAAGGAGTTCGGATCAATGAATCAGTTTAAACCTGCCTTGATTTTAGGGGCTTTGATCGGCTTGGGAATGATTATCGCCGGATTCATTTTGGGCAATAGTGCGGTCAAGATTAAACAGTATGAGCGGATTGTTTCCGTAAAAGGGCTGTCTGAACGTGAAGTGAAAGCCGATGTCGCCGTCTGGCCGATCCGTTTTAGTGGCGGCAGTCAGGATCTGACCGAACTGTATGACACCATGGAGCTGCAAACCCAGCAAATTCAGGCTTTCTTAAAAGGTGAGGGTTTTAAGGCAGAAGAAATTACCACCGGTTCTCCAGTCACTACAGATAAATATGCCCAGCAATACGGCGGTGATGCCAATGTTGCCTTACGTTATACCGCGCATCAGACCATTACGGTTTATACCCACAATATTGATGCAGTCCGTGCAGCGCAAACCCGTCTGGTCGCTCTGGGTAAAAAGGGCATTGCTTTTGGTGGTGATGATTCCGGGCAAAGAACGGAATATATCTTTACCAAATTGAATGACATCAAACCAGCCATGATTGAAGAAGCCACGCAAAATGCCCGCAGTGTGGCAGAAAAGTTTGCCGCGGATTCTCAAAGCCGTCTCGGGAAAATCAAAACTGCCAATCAAGGTTTGTTTAGCATTGAGGACCGTGACAGCAATACGCCTTATCTAAAGAAAGTTCGTGTGGTTTCTACAGTGGATTATTATCTGGCTGATTAAATGGCTGGAAAGCTGAATAGAGGGGTCTAAAAAATTTAGAGCAGAATGAGGTTTTACATGAAGATAAATTCCAGTAATTCTGCTCTTTCTGCAATAAAAGATCTTTATTTTGAGGTGAAAGGTAAAAAATTCTTCTTCAAATATATTTAAAGAAAAATATTTTCAAAAATCGGGAAAATTAAAAAATCTTAGGAAATTAATTTTGCCGCAGCTTGGCTACTATAGATCTCAAGGGTGTGATGGGATCGAAAAGAGTAGCATGCTGTGAGTGGCGCAAAACGCGAGTGCAGTACGAACCCAAAAGGTCTCGATTCGGCTTAGGACGCTATAGACCAAAAGTTTATAGGCTATAAGATCATTTCTTACAAAGAGTGATAGTTGAAGTAAACCATCAAGATGTTTTCCCAACACCCTCAAAATTTTCTCCTCTCATAAAAACAATCTTCTCCTCCAAACTGTTGAACACCTTCCCTACCCAGTCACTTATATTCTTCCTAAATAGCTGTAAATTCATTTGAGATTCAAATAAATACTATTTTAATCACATATCTAATCTATTTTATTTACAGCCTATAGCTTTCGACTATTTTATGTTTAAATACTACTCTAATGTCGCTGGTTGTTTATAAGTATTTGATATAAATAATTTAAAGTATAATATGTTTAATATTTGCTCACAAATTATATCCTTGAAAAATAAAACAGAATGCTATGATAATTTTGCATATAAGAAAGGGGCACGTCCCATGAAAAAATATGAATTAGAAATCAGTTATCCGCATCAAGAAGAAGACGAAGCAGAGCAGCTAGGCAGCTTATCGGCAGAAGAAATTCTCTCTACTTTCAAGTCCATTAACTGGCAACAGTTACGGGTTTTACAATTACAGATGCAAGCCGCCATTACCACTTTTACCGTAACAGACTCCGATGCTGAACAGTCGATTCAGATCACACTGAATGAACTGGCGCCGTCAGGTCAGCTTGAGTTCAGGCTGGAAAGTGATATTGAAGTCGAAGCTCAACATAAAATTCTGGGACTGTTTAGCCTGAAAAACAAAGACTATGTGTCATTTCGCAATCTGACTATGTCACAGGTTCAGCAATATCTTATGGCATTTTTAAATGAAGATCTCGACAGACTGAAAACCCAGTATCAGTCGGGTCATTCAGTATCTCCCATCAGTGCAGCGTCCAAAGCTTAGTCAGGCACTGATCCTGTAACAGGGCTGGATTGACAGTATTCCCTGACATTGTTATTTTGCGCGTTTTCTCCTGAATGCTTACAGCACATGCCTATTAACGACAACTTTGTCTACGCGCCGCCTCAAGACCCATTGCATATTCTGTATGAAGATGATGATCTGGTTGTCATTGAGAAGCCGGCCGGTTTGTTGTCTGTTCCGGGACGTTTGCCTGAGCATCATGACAGTGCTTATCTACGGGTACGAGAGCGTTATCCGAATGCCAAAATTACCCATCGTCTGGATATGGCCACGTCTGGTATCCTGATGTTTGCCAAACATCGCGATGCTGAAGTGGCTGTCAGCAAAATGTTTCAGGCACGTACAGTCAGCAAACACTATATTGCGCTGGTACAGGGAGAAATTCAGGCCGAGGGCAGTGTCGATGTACCTTTGATTACTGACTGGGAAAATCGCCCTCGGCAAATGGTGCATTTTGAACTGGGTAAAGCTGCCAAAACACTCTATCAACGGCTGGGATATCTGCCTGAGCAAGACATCAGCCGGGTATTACTAACGCCAATTACCGGGCGTTCACATCAGCTCAGAGTCCACATGCTGCATATCGGTCATCCGATTACGGGCGATAAAATCTATCATCCGGAACCAACGCGTAGTCCTCTTAATCGCATGGCCTTGCATGCCAGTGAACTGACTTTTACTCAACCCTTGAGTGGTCATAAAGTTGAAATTCTTGCACCTGCACCATTTTAGTAAAATTTAAGCATTCAAAAAATGAATATGGATTCTGATAAATATTTAAATTTTAGTAAGCTGCAACAGAAATGTCAGAATTTATTTCAGTCATCGGAAAATTATGGAGTTGAATTTAAGCAGTTTTCTAGAAAAATTATGTTCTGAATCATGTCTTATCAAGTAATGATTTTTTGAAATTAAAAAAGTGTACCCGGAAAAATTTCAGGAATCATTTAAGGGACTTTATCACTTTATCTTTAGTTTAACTGTTTGATCTATCTATTTTTATTCAGTTTTTATCAAGATTTGCAGTCTCTCAGGGGTTTGTTCTTATAACATTCGATATAAAAATAAAAACCCCTTTAATTGATTATCACCAACAGATTCATTTTAAGTAAATTGATAGGCATAAAAATATTAAGGTTTTATAGGTGAAAAATCATTTAAAAGATCAATTATATTAAATGTTTATGGTCATTTTTTATCTTTGATTCTCATCATTAAATTATGCAGAATAACTTTAAAACATCATAAATTTTTAATTTTTTAGTGCCTATATATGGTGCAAGGGGTAAGGGACAGGATGATGCTAAGTGGCGTGCTCTTTGTTCTCGCAAGTGTTTTAATCATTGTATTACTATGGGTATTCAATAGCCTGAAATTATCAAGAAACAATATTCAGTCCTTACAGGAAAATCTGGATCATTCACGCAGTAAATTGGCTGATTATGAAACACAAGTTGATGAATTAAATTATGAAATGACCCAGCTACGGATGCAACTGGGAAGTGCCAGAACTGAACTGAATAAATATAAACAATATCAGGATATCTGTGACATCGAACAATACATTATTAACCGCAGCTTGCAGGCCGAAAATTTCGTAGAAGTAACCAAGCTTGATGCTTCCATCATGCTGGATGATCTCAAAGCCTATATCGCTCAGGTCAAAGCGTATTTACAGAATTTACAGACTCAGGCCGAAGCTGATATTGAGCGACAGGCTCGAAAAGCTTTACAGGCTTATTATCAGCAGGCTAAAGAACAACAGCGACTGCAAGAAGTAGTTGAAGCTCTCGAGCATAAGATCAAGGGCTATCAACATGGTTTTGATCTGCCGGTCACGCAGCTTCTGGATCAGCTCATTAGTGGCTACAACGATACTGATGCAGCCCGGCATTTACTGGCTATCAGAACACAGATTGAGCAGGCCAAAGAACAGCAGCAGGTGGCTAGCTGTAACTATGTTGATGAAGACCGTCGCAAGAGCACCATTGCGATTTTGAGTCTGGCATTTAATAGCAGGGCAGAATTGTATTTGTCCCAGTTAAATACTCATAATCTGGGTGAAATGCTGCAATCCTTAAAAGATGATTATCGCCTGATGAACTATAAAGGACAAAGCTTGAGCCAGGCCATGATTCAGGAGTCTTATCTGAACTTACGTCTGGAAGAGCTTAAATTCGCCACCATTTTACTCGAGCTTCGACAGAATCAAGTGTCTGAGCCATCTGCAGTGATCGCTTCCTAACTACAATTAAAAAAGACAGATCAACCGATGAAATTTTTTAATCTGCAGATTGATATGCAGGTATTTTTAATTAGATGAAAATGCAGCTTTTTTTCTCAAATTCTTAAATTTATATTGATAAAATTCAGTTGGTTATTTAGAGAAAGTTAATTTTTTTTCATATTCTGTACTCGATAATTCAAATAAAATAAGTTAAGCTGAATCGAATAATAAAACATCATAATAAGGATATCTCTATGGCACGCGATTATGACAAATTCCCTGACGATGAAAATGGTCATGTACTGTGGCAAATGTATCAGGATGGTGATGATCTGCAGGACGACCATGAAATTGAATTCTCGATAGCCTTTAATAGTGAAGAACAGGCTGACCGCTGTGCATTGCATTTACTCAAAGAAGAACAAAAGATAAGCCTATATCAGGATGAGGAGAGCGATACGCTGGAATGGACAATTACCATTCATGTCTATATGCAACCTACCTATGAAAATATTGTCGATCTGGAACA
The DNA here is from genome assembly GCF_013417275.1 of Acinetobacter sp. YH16038. Classification (NCBI taxonomy): domain Bacteria; kingdom Pseudomonadati; phylum Pseudomonadota; class Gammaproteobacteria; order Moraxellales; family Moraxellaceae; genus Acinetobacter; species Acinetobacter sp. YH16038. Next base: position 8,102 of record NZ_VPEG01000049.1, read on the forward strand.
ATGGTTTACCAGAATTGCTGCTGAATTTCAGGGTGAATATGATGGCTGGGGCTGTATGGCCTATGTTTACGATGATGAAGATGACCCGGAAGAAGGTGAAAGCAAACTTCGTAGCAGCTAATCAAAATTTCCTTATTCAAGCCCGGTTAAGCCGGGTTTTTTATGGCCTGCGGTATTGGTCGGGTCAACTGTAGTTTTTTGTTATACATCCTATAAAATGGATAAATAACAATTATATTTAGGCCGTACAGTATATTGGGCAGTCATTTAAATACTGAGGCCGACGAGATCGGGATGATCCGTCCGAATAATAAATAAAAATAATCTTTCAGTAAGAACAAGAAAAAAAGGTAGGCTGAAATGAGTTATACCCTAAAAATGCATCGCGTATTCAGTGCGCCACCGGAACGGGTGTACCGGGCCTTTATTCATCCAGATGCCATTGCAAAATGGCTGGCACCGCATGGCTTTACTGCCAGAGTTGAGCATGCCGAAGTCAAACCGGGAGGCAACTATAAAATCACCTTGACCAATTTTGCCACTGGTACCCAGCATCATTTACATGGCACCTATCATGAAGTCATTCCCAACCAGTTACTGCGCTATACCGATTGCTTTTCTACACCTGAGGTCAAAGGCGAAATTGAAGTCACGCTCATCTTTGAAAAAGTGTCTGTAGGCACCAGTCTGCATATGATTCAGGTGGGTTATCCGGATCTGGTACCACCATCTGCATGTCACTTAAGCTGGCAGGAGTCATTGCAGCTTTTGTCCTGGCTGGTCAATCCACATATTTTAGATGGTTAAGTTCAGTTAATTAAGTCGAGCGGGAGATCCTTTTAAAGCTTGAGCATGAACCCATCCAAAGATGCTATAATTCAACTTTAATTTTTTGTTTTTTCTTTTATTTTTCGTTTTGTTGAGGTTGCTATGGCTTTACCACAATGCCCAAAATGCCAGTCTGAATATACTTATGAAGATGGTGACTTGTTAATCTGCCCAGAATGTGGATATGAGTGGAAAGAAGGGGAAGCAACTGAGGAAACCGTGGTCATCAAGGATGCGCATGGCAATCTGCTGGCTGATGGCGACACAGTTACGGTGATTAAGGATCTTAAAATTAAAGGATCTTCTTCAGTGGTTAAAGTCGGGACTAAAGTCAAAAATATTCGTCTATTGCCCGATGCAACTGATGGACATGATATTGACTGTAAAATTGATGGCATTGGCGCCATGAAGCTCAAATCTGAATATGTGAAAAAAGCCTGATACGTTCTTATACGAATGAGTGCTTTCGGTCTTCGGGTTTGAAGGTTTATGCTTCTTCCTCAAACTCGAAGATCAATCTCTTCTGATTGCCATATCATGCCTGGATCTATGCTTTATGCCTCATCTTCATCTTGAATATTCAGATAATATTCAGCAGCTTGAAACCCGACCTTTAATGTTGGCAATTCACCAGGCCTTATTTAACGCCGGTTATATTAATGACCCGAATGATTTAAAAAGTAGGGCGATTGTACAGCAGGATTTTGTGATTGGACTAGAGCAGGAGACAGATCAGGCTTATGTGCATGCTAAAGTTTCTCTCCTGACTGGTCGTAGTCTGGACATCCGCCAGGCAATTTCCAAGCTGGTACTTCAGGTCATGCAGCAGCACATTGTCTTGCAGCCGGGGTTAAAGATTCAGCTCTGTGTTGAAATTCTGGAAATGGACAAAGAGACTTATACTAAAGCTATTATTTGATTTTTTTTAGATTGAAGTGAGGACTAGGAAATGAAGTTTTCTTAGTTTCTCTCTTTATCTTGAATACATCAGAACTTAATAAAAAATTGAGAAGTATCAAAGCGATTTTGAAATATAAAGAACGATAAATAAAACTAGAGCATGAAAATTTAAATAATCAGTCAAAATTCACCTGATTATTGCAGTTGATCAGAAAATTTTGCCTATAATTAAAAAAATAGTGTAATTTTAGGTATTAGGTCACACTTTTGACCTGATATATGGGGGATGGGTAAAACCAGGACCCATTCACATAATTAAAAATAATGAAAAACAAGAAAGACTGAAAGTAATGAGATGCTTGAAATCTCGGTTTTCAAGTCTGAATAAAACCTTATAGAGAGGTATTCAATGAAAATAATAGGGGAAGAATGTCTGGCTCAGGAAGTCAGGACATTTTTACAAAAATGGGATCAAGCTATTTGTTCACTTGAATTCAGCGAAATTCGTCAACTTTGCCGACCAGATGTCTGTCTGATTGATATTAGCTCCGAACTGAAAGGGATCGAGGCTTATCAGGCTGCATGGCAACAGTACCGCCCATATATGCGCAACAATGGTATGCGCGTTGAACGGAAGGAGGTCACCATTCAGGTCAATAATGACATGGCTTTCGTATATGGTTATGTCCGGATTGCCTATGCGGCGATGGAGCGATATTTTCCTTTACAGTGGTGTCGCTTCAGCATGGTCTTAAGCAAGCAGCAAGATCAGTGGCAATTGCATTATCAGCATATTTCTGTCCCTGTTCAGGAGAAAACTGAAAAACTGCGTCCTGTGAAACTGGCAGGTTAAGGTGCAAGTTTTAAATTTCATTGAAACAAGATCATCATGTCTATTTGTCCATTCTTGAAAAGAAATCGCCATAAAAAAGCCTGAATCATTCAGGCTTTTTTATTTAGGGAAGATTAAAAGCGTTTTGGAATCCGCTGACCATTCGGTACCGGAATTTCCGCATTTTTTAATACGCCAAATAACCAGGTTTCTGCATGTTGTACGGCTGTTTTCAACTGGTCACCCAAGGCTAAACGTCCGGCAATGAAACTCGCCAGTGAACAGCCTGAGCCGTGATATTCACCTTCCAGACGCGGACAGCGGGTTTCGTTGATTAATTCACCCTGAATATATAGGCGGTTCTGGATATAGTCGGGAGTATCTTCGTGGCCGCCTTTGACCAAAATCGCATGAGCACCCATTTCAAACAGTTTCTGCGTGGCTTGATCTAAATCCTGCTCACCTGTTAGGGCACGCAACTCAACAGTATTTGGAGTTAAAATCGTAGCTAGCGGAATCAGTTGTTTAAACGCTTTGACCAGTGTGGCCTGATTGCCGAGTGAGCCACCGCTGTTGGCTACCAGCACCGGATCCAGTACATACTGATAGTCCGGATGCGCAGTTAGAAATTCTGCCAGCACCTCAATATTTACAGTCGTTCCCAGCATGCCTGATTTAACACAGCGGATCGGCAGATCATTTACCACGGCATTGGCCTGAGCCAGCAGTAATTCCTTTGAAGTTGCTTCAAAACCAAAGACCTGTTGTGAGTTCTGGATAGTCAGGGCTGTACAGGCTATTGCAGCATGAGCACCACTTTGACCGATGGCTTCAATATCTGCTTGAAGGCCTGCTCCACCTGAAGGATCTAAACCTGAAAAGCAAAGTACGGTAGGTCGCAAAATGATGTCCTTCATTCACTAAAATTGCCTTAGTATAGGCAAATTTATTCAAACTCTCGATATTAATTTCTATCACTTGCAAGAACGGTCTGTCAGGCAAAATTTCGTATGTTTTATCTGATCAAAATATAGAGTTGATTACCCTGAAAATGGGCATTCTTGGCTTGTTTTTATGGCCTAATAATTGCTTTAGAGTAGAGAAATCTGGCTATACTCACGTTATGAATTGATGTCGGTTGCAAACATAGGGGACAAGGTGTGATTCAGAATATTTTAATTGACTTGGATGGTACATTAACCGATCCAAAAGTGGGGATTACGACTTCTGCCCGCTATGGTCTGGAAAAGGTGGGTCATCCGATCAGTGAAGACACGAATATTGACTGGATTATCGGGCCTCCTCTAAAAGCTTCGTTAGCCAAAATTCTGAATGTAGATGCGGATGATACCCTGGCTGAACAGGCACTAATGGCATATCGTGAGCGTTTTGCAGTGACTGGCTTATATGAAAATCACGTCTTTGAAGGCGTAGCTGAAACTCTGGCGGAACTTAAACGCCGTGGTTATCGCCTGTTTCTCGCAACAGCAAAACCAACCGTTTATGCCAGACAGATTCTGGAACATTTTAATCTGGCCCAGTATTTTACTGAGATTTATGGCAGTGAGCTGAATGGTGATCGGACCAATAAAGGGGAACTGATTCAGTATATCCTGGAACAACAAGGCATACAGGCTGATCAATGCATTATGGTGGGGGACCGTGAGCATGATATTTTTGGTGCCCGCCATAATGGGATTGAGTCGATTGCAGTCAAATACGGCTATGGTTCAGAAATTGAATTACAGCAGGCGCAGCCCAAGTATACGATTGAGAACTTTAGTCATTTATTAGACTATTTAACCCGAATCGCGGATAAAAAATTGACTTGAAAAATAAGAGGACTAGAGCCATCAGTTGAGTTACCACACAAAACTTAAAACTCTAGTCCCGATGTTTAATAGTACCGAATTATTTTGCGTAATTGATGATTTCTTTCTTAAATTTGAAGCAACCTACTGGAATTTCCTTAAACAAAGTCGTCGTTTCTCCAGAGTCCGAACCGCTCACTTGAGT
>NZ_VPEG01000050.1:0-11972 GCF_013417275.1 Acinetobacter sp. YH16038
GAACCTAGATCCGTATGAAATGGGCGCTGACTGCTAAATTGATCGTTTTTTAATCAATTTTAATGGCAAAATGTTACATATTCGCTTAAAAACTCACCAACTTATTACAAAAGCGACTTTTTGCTGATTTCTTAGTCATGACTAAAATTTTAAGTAATTGATAATTATATTAATATACAAGTGTACTTCGTATAATCACCATTATGTTAAATAGACTTAATATTCGATGAAATTTCTTTGAATTCTAGTGCTGTCTTTTGGGTGTTGGGAATATGGCCAAACACATATTCATCCTTCGTCTGAAAAAAGAAATCAAAGCTTTGGCTCATGAATGGATCTTGTTGACTTTGTTTTTGGTAAATGGGAGCCAGACGATTGAGATAGTAATTCATCCAATCTACTTTGTTATTAAAGGTCGCATAGTCTTTTAGATCAGTATAGAGGTTCTTTAAGTCGCTAGAAATAGCTTCAATAATGGGGTGAAACATCCATACTGTAATATTCATTGGCTGTAGTGGGCTAAGCTCATAGGGCTGTGATGGTTCAAAGCGTTGTATCGTATAAAGTTGTGCACCATGCTCAGTGTAACGAGAACAGAGTAATTTCGTGTTCTCGACTTGAAAGTAGTCAGTCCCTACTTTGAGTTCTCTTATCTGTCTAGAAATATCGAGGCATTGGGGGAGTTTAGCAATGTTTGAATGCGCTAATCTTTTAAAAAATTCTATCGATCTTGTCACCACATAGCTTTCACCTGTCCCTGTAATAATGCCTTGATCCCATGGATGAATTTTTGTGGTTTTTTTAGGATCGAATTGAGCATCACCTGTTTCTGTTAAAACAACTTGCTTATTGTCTGTAGTGACAATGATGCTATCATTCAGTTGAATAGCGATGATGAATGTCATGCTTTGGTTAAAAATCATTGAATTATTAATCATTTATATTACGCTAAATTCAGGCTCAATTTTTTATAAATTTATAAGAAATAGGTAAATCTATGGCTGGTGGATCTCAGATCATCATTAATAAAGATGGGATAACTATTATTACCCCGACAAAGTTTGAGGCTAAAGCAGGGCAGCATTTATTTAAACAAGGAAGTAAAGTCAACTTTTCGTTACCTGAAATGCCAAATGTTGTGCTTCCATATAGTAATAAATTAGATGTATACAATTTATTTAAAACTGATGAACTAAATAATATTAGCGACTTAAAATATTCAGTCGTTAGAGAAAATGGACAGTTCCAAAAAGGAAATCTTGATGAATATGGAAGAACAGAACGGATAAAATCAAATCAATCGGAAAAAGTAAAAATTTTAGTTGGTGGCGATGAATGGCATTACTATATAAATACTTTTTCAGGAACGATGGATGATGAGATTTTAATTAAGTTTGTTGATCTCATTGGTGAACCTATTGCAAATTTAGAGTTCAAACTAAGTGATGAAAATAACAAGACTATTTTAATAAATAGAACAAATAAAGATGGTGAGGCTAAATTTCTATGCAATACAGTAGAATTTCCCTTACTTTCAGTTAAATATCTTACAAAAGATGAGTTCAAGCCTATTACTAGAATAGAAAATAATTTAGTAAGGGAAATTATTCTCATTAGTCCAAAAATTCTGAAAGAAATTGAGTTATTACAAGAATCTGAAGATCCTGGTGATTATTTAAGAAGTAATTATTCAGAAAAACTTTGATTAAGACATTGCGTTAAGGAAATTATGATATGGCTGATGAATCACAAAAGGTCAATAAAAATGGCAGACCAACGCTTGTTTTAAAAAGAGAGCATCTTGATAACGTTGTATCAGGAGTATCAACTGCATCTGATTGGGCTGGGTATGTAAAAGATACTGCAGATGTAATGAAAGCACAGAATTATAATATTAGATGGGGAGCTTTACATTCTAAAAATGTTCCCTTATTGAGTAAAGAGCGTTTAAAAAAAGCTACAGAATTTAAGGTGTATAGTAGAAAGTCTTCAGGTCATATCTTTAATGGAAATCAGCATACGAGTGTTCTGAATACAAAAAAAGCTGTAGAAAAAATTGATAAAATTGGTACTAAAGGTGGAATGGTATCAGATGGGGCAGAAATAATTTTAGCAATTCATGATGAGGATGCTGAAAAATTAGCAGAACAAACATCAAAGTTGGTGCTTTCAAAAGCTGGTGAAAAAGCTGGTGAAACATTAGCACTTGGAGTTGTTGGCAGATGCTCACAAAATGCTGTTCGTTCATTAGATCCGAGACAAGTTGGGGTTGGTTTAGCCCTCTGTGGTATCGCTGGCTTGTCAGTTAAGTACGGTATGAAGTCAGCTGGAGAAAATGCAGGTGAAGAAATTGGAAAAAGAGGTGAGGTAATAAAAGCGGCTGAAATATATATCAATGCTCAGAAGAAATTGAATGAAAATGCTGGGGAGGCAGAAAAGAAACGACGAGATAGAGAAATAGAAAAAGACCCTATGCGAGAATGGCAGATAAAATATTCTGACTAAGTGAATGAAAAATGAATGTAAAAAAAATAGCTTTTTTTTTAGTGTTTTTGAGTGTATTTAGTCTTAATGGTTGTACAAAGACTGTACCTCAGAAAGAAAAAAATCTTGTTCAATCAGAGTCTTTATATAAACAAGGTCAAAAATATTTTTTAGGTGATGGTGTAAAGCAAAACTTTCAAAAAGCTTTAGAATATTTTGAAAAAGCTGCAAATGAAGGTTCTGTAGTTGCTCAAAATGATTTAGCAGGTATGTACTTCAAAGGAATAGGTACACAAAAAAATGAAGCTAAAGCTTATTATTGGTTTAATGAAGCATCTAAATTAAATTCTTCTGAAGCTCAGTATAATTTAGGTGTAATGTATGACAATGGATATTATGTAGATAAAGATCGAACAAAAGCTTTAGATTATTATAACTTATCTGCAAAACAAGGATATGCTCGGGCTCAATTCAGCCTCGCTAATGCATATCTTGATGGAAATGGTATTGAAAAAGATATCAATAAAGCCATTAGTTTGTATACCGATGCGGCTAAACAGAATTTACCAGATGCTCAATACAATTTAGCCAACATATATGAAGAAGGAGCTATAGTTCCAAAAGATGAAAAAAAAGCGCTCGATCTTTATATACAAGCAGCAAACCAGAATTTTCCTATAGCTCAAAATAATTTGGGTTATATGTATGCGAATACCTATAATGATCTAGAAAAAGCAAAATATTGGTTTCAACGGGCATTTGAGAATGGTTATAAAGATGCTGGGGATGCACTAAAAAAAATAGAATCAATATCTAATTCTAAGTAGTGTAATTAGGCAAGTTAATATCAATATGATAACTAATATTAGTATGACTCCTTGCGCTTCAAACAAGATCAAAGCAATTAAAGATTTTCTAAATGTGAATTGATTTTCTTTGATTACAAACTTACTTTCATTACCTATGCTAGATATATAAACGGATAAAACTTTATCCGTATTATACTGGTGCCAGGCATTTTCTAATTTAACTTTTAGATCGTCACATGACTCTAATAACGTTATTCTATATATGCTTAAGACATTTTGAGCATTACGATAATAAATTTTGTTATGATATTTATACATGTATTCAACATTCATCTTAGCAGTTCTGTCTATACCTTTTCGCCAAGGTGAACTTGAGCAAGATATTTGTGTTTTTAAAATTTGAAATTTTTCAATTTTTTGCCATGTATTCAAATCTATACTTTTATTATCATATTTATTTGATTTTATTAAAGTAACTAAAATAATTATGAAGCCTATTAAAAGTAAAAAAAGTGAAAATTTTTTCATATAATTATTTTAGCTCTAATTAATGACTATATGTTAATTTCTTAATATCTAAAATTAACATAATACACCTTATACGAAATGCTGTTTTTTATTCGATATAAATCATAAACTTATACTAAGACGTTCCAGGGTTCAGCGCACTGGAACGGCTTTTTATTGATTATTCATGTTCCACGCTCAATAAACAAGCAATGTTCCACACTTTTGTTTAGCTAAAAACAACAATAAAACCTTACTCATCTGTAAAAACTGCCCGAGCTAAACGACCCAATAATCCCCTTTTTTTAGGTTCCGGTTCAACGTGTTCTGGAATAGGTATACGCTTATTGTCTTCACCAGGAGTAGTCAATGCGTCATAGTTCGACTCAATCTCTGGCCGAGGATCTGTTGCTATATTTAGATTAGTAGATTCATTTAGCTTACTAGTATTTTCTTGTTTTGGCTGTTCTAAGGTGCCTTTAAACTCAATTCTATGAGTAAGATCTTCAATATGTTGCATCAAAGACTTTTCTCTTTGATTTGCTAAATCTAACTGATTTTTAAGTAAAGCAATCTGATCTTTTAGAACATTTTCGATCTCGGACTGTACACGTACAGGTGCATCCTTCTGGACTTGTTCAATACGTGTACTGGACTGAACACCAGTTGGATTTCCATAAACTCTTATTAATTCCGATAGATCTATGAGTCCATCACTATCCCTTGATAATTCGCCACTTTTTATAGCTTCATAAATTGTTGTTCTAGACTTTTTAAACGCTTTACTGGCGTCCATAACGCTGAATTTTGTTGTGTTCAATGGAGTCCCTCAGTATGTGTACAGGAATGTTCATATGAACATCCAATCTGAACATGAGTTTTATTTTGCATTAAAGCCTACTTTCTCTAGATATGGCAGTAGTTCTTCAAATTTTTGTAGATCTTTTAGCATTTCAGAAATTCGAACTGCGAACTGCGAATAGCTTTCAGTACCTTGAGAATATTTATTCATTTCTGGAAGCTCAGATAGCTTATTAGCAAAAAAATGTCGCTGTGCATCAGTAAATTTTGAGAAAATCTCAAGAGTAGTTTGCTTTTTATTGTTAGCTATAACGACCTTTTTCTGTTTAAAGGTAAATGAAAAGCCAGAAATATTACGTCCCTTTTTATGTTGCTGACATTGGACTTTAATATCTGTATGTTCATTAATTTGAGCAATAGCCAAATTTAATACTCGGTCTTTGAAATTCCCCATTCTTGTATATTCATCATCAAGAACACCTATTTTTTGCCTGAACTCTGCTAGTTCAATAATAGGAGTTTGGCCTGTACTGCGCCAAGCTATTAACAATTCATATAACCGCACAGCATACGCACTGCTGAGATTACTAATTTGTTGTAATTCATATTTAGTAAATTGCTCTTCTAAACGTGTAATAAGTGGGACAATTGCAGGAGCAAATATTAACTTCACGGTTGCTTCATCATCGATATATCTAATCTCGCTGACCCAGCGGCTTAAAACATTTTCTACATTTCCTCTCTTATTGATTTCTTGATAGCTAAATTGGCGTACGAATAGATCTTTACAAGCATCTTTTAACGCTTGGTACGCTGTTTGTCTTGCAACATTAAATTGATTTACATAGCTCTCAGCATGGACTTCTAATGGATCATTGGCATTAATGCCTCGACCACTATCTCTTGCTTCAACAATAGCTAATAAGATTAAACGCTGTTCTACTAAATCTAAGTTATAACTCGCATTAATTAATGCATTATCTTTAACTACTAAATCCCGCACTTTATTTATCTATCTTATTAGTTATGAATATAAATCTATATTAATAAATCTGTAGATTAATGCAAGGTAAACATGGTTAAATCTACAAAATAAATAAGGTAGACTTATGGTAGGTAAACGTAGTCATATTGGTAGGTAAACGTAGTCATATTGGTAGGTAAACGTAGTCATATTGGTAGGTAAACGTAGTCATATGAAGTCTGGAAGCCTTTATTTACAAAGCTTTCAGCTTACCTAAAAGCATTTAAAAGATTAAAAATAATTAAAAGCCCAGGGAATGAAAAATTGCCCTTGGTTTTCGCTTCGCTCAAACTCTATTGAACTTCGCTTTCGCTCAGTTCGTTGGGGCAATTTTTTGGTTAATACTTGCGTGACTTTAAGAAAAAGCAAAAGAAACTCGGAATTCGCTTCGCTCATAAAACTTTTTTACTCGCTACGCTCGGTCCAGGAGCAAATTTCTGCATGAAACTTACGCTTTCTTAGGCTAAAGAGGGCAAAAAAATGTTTTTCAGAGGGTCTAGGCGCAAATTTTGATAGTTCGCTCGTAGACACTCGCTCTATGCATCTATCTAAAGTCAAAATACCTCTTTATTTCGCTCTCATTTGCGTTTTTTGAGCTGTTTTCTGTTTTTCGCTATGAGATCTATGCTTTTTAGGTAGGGGCTCTTAAATCGCATTTGAACGCTTTCTATGAAGCTTTTCATAATTAAAGTTTTGGGTTGAAATTTTTAACCTGGATGAATGGACAAAAAATTGATTTTTTACGTTTTTCTAAACCAAGAAATAAATACTTTTTTCCATGCAAAACCAAGCACCGGCCCTACGTCACTTTAGCCAATTTTCCAATCAAGGATCCGGCACACGCCGGGATTTTTTTGTCACACACCACGCATCTAACGATGACAACCTTCAAATCCTTATGCTGTAAGGGTTTGGGTAATTATTTTGTGTGTTAGAAAGCTGCGCAGCAAAAAGCGCATTTTTTAAAATAAGTTATTGATTTTATTTATTAATTTGCTGCGCTCTTCTCTGTGCTCAAAAAACCAATAAAAATGCTCTAAGCAATTGTTATTTAATGAAAAATAGGGTGCGCACCTATCTGCGCTCGAAAAATGGAAAAAAACAGCATAAGTAATTAATATATATAGATAAATACCCTGCGCAGTTATTGAAAATCAAGTTTGCGCAGGTAAAAGCCATAAAAACAGCATAAGTTATTGAAAATTAATTAAAATAATCTGCGCACTTTTCGATAAGCAATAAAACTGTCAATTCGGTCAATTTAACAAATCATACATGACATATTTTTTAGGAATTTAAACCTGTAAAAATCACTCAGTTGATAGATTTTAAGTGAGGCTTTAGAGCCTAAATTGATTTCTTATTTTAGACATTAAAAGTAGTTAAAAACTTGAGAGTATTCAATATCACAGAGTTCTTTATCTATTTTCTACAAAAGTTCTCAAAATGGATCTTCTTCAATATTCAAGCTAAGAAGTTTAAGAGAAGATAGTGAGAACTCTTATTCTAGGAATTATGATGAGCACTCATATCACCACTACGGCAAATACAATAATGTTTCCGAGGGCTTGTACTCTTTGTCAATCAAGAAAAAATGTACAGCTTTTTGTAGGACTGTTGGTATGCGATCAGTGCCAAGAAAAGATTATGCTCACGAATCCAGGCACGTTTTTGGACAATGATGAGATTGAACAAAAAGCTCAGGATTAACCTGAGCTTTTGCATAAAATTAACAGCGGCCTGCTGCTTTCAATAGAGCGTTACATTGGTTATCACTACTTTGTTTTACAGAATTAGAACCCGAACAAACTGCCTGGGAACTAATAGCTCCTCCAACTGTTGTGATATAACATTGATGTGATTTTTTTCCTACAGTGGCTACAAAGTTTATCGTGCCATCAATAGATCCTTGTCTATTTGATATGGCCACTTTGTCTGAAGTTGTATTTAAAGCAAAGGCTGCCTTTTGTTCTAAAGTTTGATCCTGGATGACCATATTTCCGACTGTGCCGCATCCTACAAAAAGAGATGCAAATAACAATGGTAATAATTTGAAATTTTTCATAAATTTTCCTAAATATATTTAAATAAGTTAGATTCCAAAACTACAATTAGGAATTTCTTTCTGGAGCTCTCGATAGTTATCTTTAATTTTATCCTGTTCGACTTTTTGAGCATCTCGCGCAAAAATATTGAATGCTTTAGCTTCCTCTCTATATTTCAATCTTAAGCTTTCGCAGTTTTTCTTATGTGTGATCATCTGTTTTGCATCATCTTCACTAATTTTGGTATAGCGTTGATTACTAATTCGCAGTGTTTTTCCATCATCAGATAAGTTGAATGTGATAACTGCTAAACCGTTATTCACACCAAGTTCTTTTTCTTTCTTCTCTAAAACCGTTCCTGATTTTTTATTTCCAAACCAATCAGTTTCTGAAAGAATATTCTCATTTACGATGTAAGTTTCTTTGCCCTCTTTATAGATTTCTAAAACTTTTGGATATTTTGTATCTTCAAGTTGCCAGTAACCAACATATTTATCATGAGGTTTGGAACATGCTGTTAAAGCTAAAGCAACTAAAGTAAGGAAAAATATTTTCATGATTTGCTCAGACAAATTATATTTTAAAAGGTCATAAGAATAGAGTATTTTTCAAGTATGTCTAAGGACATAAAAAACCAGATTTGTATAGCTAAAGTAATGAAAAAAAACACTATTATTTTATTTCAATCTCTAGATTATATGTTTATAACAAATTGGCTATCTGGTAAGTCGATCATTATTCTTAGTGTTATCAGTTTTATGTATTTTAGATTTTTTATATATTGTTCTTAAGCAAGGCGGAAAGTTAATAAAATAATTATGACCTATCTAGCCACGTGATTTAGGGTCAATTTTTATCTCTCCCAACCCTTGGTTGGGATTTTTGCCTGAGATTTCGCATAAGAGATTTTATGTTAAATCCTTTTATATATTTCTTTTATTAGTTCATTTGTATAAGATCATATCTGCTCGATTACCGTCTAAAAAACAAGGATTTTTTGTGAAAAAGCCTAATCAAAAAGCTATTCTTCGTCAGAAAAAATCAGATTTAAAAATAAGAAAGGAAGGTAAAAAAAGATCACATACTTATATCGGCTTAATAAAATTTTCATCTGTAATCTCATTAGCTAAAATGGGTCATAGAGAAAAATTTCTAGAAACTATAAGAAAAATAAAGCTGAGAGATAGAGCTAATAAGAGTTTATATCTTAATTTTAAGGATGTAGAACTATTGTTGCCAGAAGGCGTTATTTACCTTTTACATCAATTGGATAAGTTAAAAAATAAAAAAGAATTACTAGGACGAACCTCTGATAAGGATGTAGTAAAAGCTATGTTCTCTAGATTAGGCATTCATAGTCTTATTAAACAGCCTCCTTATGTTGGTAAAACTATTAATATTGTTGATAGATGGGAGTGTTTATCGGGAGATAGCGCTGATTTAGGCGAGGAATACGAAAAGATTGAAGAGCAAATAGCTATGATCTTACCAGATAGAAGAGCTAGATTTGTTTTACAAAATGCTATTGCTGAAGCAATCAGTAATGTGATCAATCATGCCTATGATGAAAATGCTCAATATAAGAAATGGTTTTTATTCTTTTGCATAGATAAAGAGAAAAATACATGTCTGATCGTGGTATCAGATGTAGGAAAAACTATTCCGGTAACTATTCCAGTTAAGCTAAGAGATCGTTTATCTATTAATCCAATTGAACTCTTTACTGGTAAAAATGACTCTCAATTGATTGAAATAGCAACAAAATGGAGAAGATCTGCAACAGAAGAGTACCATCGAGGAAAAGGCTTTAATGATATCATGCAGGTTGAATCTGATGTAGATGGTGCAAATGTGATAGTTCTAAGTAGAAAAGGGGCTTGGTCATCTGTCGCTGGTTTAAAAGACTACAAAGATGCTATTGAAGGTACAACTGTAGGATGGGAAATTCCTTTGAATAATGTGAAATTAGTCGCGAGTAAAACTTATGCTTGAAATCAAATATGATGTGGCTAAAGAATATTATCCAAGACCTATGGGTAGAGCTAGAAAAGATGGTCTACATAGTGGTGAACGATTTAGAGAAGAAGTTCTACTACCTTTTTTCCAATCTTTAAAAACGAATCCAAACCAAATTCTTGTTTTAGATTTTAATGGTATATCTACAGCTGGATCTTCTTATCTAGAAGAATCTTTTGGTGGTCTAATTCGTAAAAATGGTTATCGTAAATCTGATTTAAATAGACATCTAAAGATAGTGGTAGATGATGACTTAAAAGAACTTATTACTGATAGAATAGAAAAGTATATTAATGACGCTGAAAGTAAAGTGAAATAAATCATATGGATAAGGAACTATATGTTGTTTGGACGTCACTTCTGCTTTTGTGGTTTTTTTCCATTTGTAGCGTATTAATAAAACCTGATCTTATTCCTTATAATTGGCTAGCTCCTATATTTAAAGCTATTACAGTTGCTATCCCTGTATATGTGTTTTTATTCAGAATAAAAAACTCTTTATTAATGAAATCAATCAAGTCTGCTAATGATCTGTTAATCAAGACCAATGAAACATGTATTAATGTTTTCTTAGATGATGATCCTCAAAAAACTTTTAAAGATATTAAAAAAGTTTCCTTATATTTAACTTATTTAAAATCCGAAGTGAATAATTTTCCCTATGGTGGACCAATTTCAGCTCTTCTTTTTTCAAAAAAGATGAAATTTTTGAAGGAATATGAAAGAGAAGCTCTTAAAGCCTATTCTGATTATTATGAGTTAATTACATTTGATACCATAATTGAAAATAAGACATCTACAATGACAAAAGAAGAGTCGGAAGAGCTAATAGATAGGATAATTCATTCATCTACAATACTTTCTAACATTCTTGAAAAACATCTAAGAAAATATATTTAAGATTTCCTACAATTAACATAATACACGTTATACGAAGTCAAAAAATGGGAGCTAAGCTCCCATTTTTAATGCATTTTTTTAAATAAGGCTAGGATGTGCATCTAAGATTCGAATTAATGTTGCCGCTGGTCCTGTCGGATAGCGTCGGCCTTGTTCCCAGTTTTGCAGGGTGCGATGACTGATGTGGAGACGTGCAGCAAATTCGCTTTGACTTAAACCAGTTTTTTCTCGGACTTCCTTAATATCAGGTAATTCAAGTTCGGTTGTTCGACTTGCTTGGATCTCTTTGCGTTTGATTGCTCCAGCTTCTTTAATCGAAGCAACTAAGTCATCAAATAAGTTGTTATCCATGAAATTGCTCCTTCACGAGTTGGCGCAGAATGGCGGTTTCTTTATCCGTGAGATTATCTTTTACAGATTTTGGATAAGCCACCAAGAAAAAGATTTGATCATCCTCATTTACCCAATAGTAAATTACTCTGATACCGCCACTTTTGCCTTTATTACCTTGAGCGCAACGTACTTTTCGAATGCCACCGCCATTCTTGATCAAGTCACCTTTATCAGGCTGAACCAATAGATCTTGTTGAAGTTGACGATATTCCTCATCAGATACAAGGTCTTTGATTTGCTTGGTAAAGATGCTGGTTTCAATGAATAACATAGATTCTTTGTACGTCAATGGCGTATAAGGATTCTAGCAGTTTCTGTATCAAAAAACGAGAGCTGATAACTCTCGTTTCGTATAATCCGTATTATGTTAATTTCAGAGAAACTATTACAAATAGAATATTACTTTTATATTCTCAAATGAGCCGCTATCTTTCTTAAAAAATACTATAAATAACTGTTATTACTGATTATTATTTTTTAAATCAGGGCGAATTTTATAAATATTATTTTGGAGTTCAAAAATATGACTGAGAGCTTTTCCTATCAGTAAGATATTTTCTCTATTTTCTAGTGATGGATCTGATTGAATCTTACTAGGAATACTGTCTAATAATATTGCAGCTTGATACAAATCATCATTTATTTTTTTTAATTGATCCATTTTTCTCTTCTATATATGTTGGTAAGGATCCCAATCATATTACATTGAGATCCTGATTTATTAGGCCGTGGTATATCTTGTTGTAGCTTCTCTAGTTTCTGAACTAAAAAGGTTTAATAATCTATCCGATGATGGTACAGGAAGATTTGGTGGATTCCAATCACCTGTAGTGATGCATGTATTTAAAGAGTTTCCACACTCTGACATTCCACCGCTACCAGCAGACCCATAGACATCAATACAGTCTGCATAATATTCTGCACACAATTCTTTCGTTAAATAATATGAAGGCGTTGTAGGATCATATGCAAGAGCAAGACTACTAGTTATTA